>WLHY01000023.1 GCA_009702465.1 Actinomycetota bacterium | reverse complement strand
GAAGCAGCGGATCGCAAAATAGAGATAGATCAATTAGTTAATGATCCAGAAGGTGAGTTGGCAGAGTTAACTGAGATTTATATTCAACGTGGTTTACCAAAAGAGTTAGCATTACAAGTTGCAAAAACTATGAGCGAGAAAGATGCGCTTGAAGCGCATTTACGGGATGAGTTGGGACAGTATGAACATACAAAAGGTCGCCCAATTCAAGCGGGCTTTGCCAGCGCCACTAGCTTTACAGTCGGCGGGTTGATTCCATTTATGGGCGCGCTTGCTCCGACACCAGGCCAGCAAGTTCTCTCTATTGTGGTCTTCACTATTTTAGGACTGTTGGTAACTGGCTATGCCAGTGCGAAAATCGCATCCTCGCCACCTGCCAAAACTATTCTTCGCATATTTATGGGCGGTGCCCTCGGCATGATTATTACCGCCGGCATAGGCTCACTAGTACACCTAAGTGGGATATAAAAAAATCCATCATCCTGCTAGGCTTAGCGCAGTCATTTAAGTTAGGCCATTGAAGTCCTGACTCTTTTTTCCAGGAGCGGCCAACAGATCTTGATATCAGCAAAAGCTTTATCAGCAATCCCTAAAGCAACAGGGCTCTATGACCCTGCAAATGAACATGATGCTTGTGGCGTTGCGATGGTTGCGACCTTAAATAAATTACCAACCCATGAGATTGTCTCAAAGGGATTAATTGCACTACGAAATTTAGATCACAGAGGCGCTTCAGGCGCTGAACCAGATAGCGGAGATGGCGCTGGCATATTGATTTGCTTACCAGATAAGTTTTATCGATCAGCTGTGGATTTCACTCTGACACCAATCACCAAGTATGCAACCGGCATCTTTTTTATCGATAAGCAGTTAGATCAGAATAAGTTTAAGGAAGCGGTTTTATCGATTGCAAAAGAGGAGGGTGTTCGCATTTTGGGTTGGCGAACTGTGCCAATCAATAGCAGCTCACTTGGTAAAACAGCTCTCTCTGTTATGCCAGCTTTCGAGCAAATCTTCATTGCAGGAGAGAACAACGAGGCAGATCTTGCATTAGATCGCCTAGCCTTTTGTTTCCGTAAAAGAGTAGAGCACGCTTTTGAGGTTTACATTCCATCACTGTCATCTAGAACTATTGTTTATAAAGGCATGCTCACGACTGGACAATTAGAGGAGTTTTTCCCTGATTTATCTCAACCATTGGTTGAATCGCCACTGGCATTAGTTCACAGCAGATTCTCGACAAACACCTTTCCATCCTGGCCACTTGCACACCCATATAGATTTATTGCGCACAATGGCGAGATTAATACTGTAAAGGGAAATAGAAATTGGATGAGTGCTCGCGAGAGCTTGCTGCAAAGTGATTTAATTCCTGGAGATTTAAAACGACTCTTTCCGATCATTGATCCAGATGGCAGCGACTCAGCATCATTTGATGAGGTGCTAGAGCTTCTATATCTTGGCGGTCGCTCTTTGCCGCACTCCATTCTGATGATGATCCCAGAGGCGTGGGAGAACCATGCAACTATGGATCAACAACGAAAAGATTTTTATGCATTCCATGCTGCATTAATGGAGCCTTGGGATGGTCCAGCCTGCGTTACCTTCACTGATGGCAGACAAATCGGAGCGGTTTTAGATCGAAATGGATTACGGCCCTCAAGATTTTGGGTAACTGATGATGGCTTAGTTGTTTTGGCATCGGAGGCTGGTGTTTTAGATATTCCACCATCAAAGATCATTCGCAAAGGAAGATTACAACCAGGTCGAATGTTTTTAGTTGATATTGATGAGGGCCGAATAATTGAGGATGATGAGGTTAAGAACTCCCTTACTTCAGCTGCGCCATACAGTGATTGGTTACATGCTGGATTAGTTCGATTAAGTGATCTGCCAGCTCGCGAACATATTGTCTACCCACACTCATCTGTGCTTCGTCGCCAACGCGCCTTCGGGTATACGGAAGAGGAGCTTCGAATCATTATTACCCCAATGGCAAAAAATGGTGCTGAGCCACTTGGGTCAATGGGTACCGATACACCAATCGCGGCACTCTCCGATAAGCCAAGATTGTTATTTGATTACTTCGCGCAACTCTTTGCACAGGTAACCAATCCACCACTTGATGCTATTCGTGAAGAGCTGGTTACCTCACTGGGTGGATCAATTGGTCCAGAGCACAATCTTCTAGATCCAGGCCCATCATCCTGCCGACAAATCTCTTTGCAGTTCCCAGTAATTGATAATGATGAGTTAGCAAAGATCATTCATGTAAACGCAGATGGCGACCATCCAGGATTTTCTTCATATGTAGTTAAAGGCCTCTTTCCAATAGCCGGTGCAGGCGAGTCATTAAAGAGGAGATTGATCGAAATTCGCGCAGAGGTTTCAAAGGCAATTAGCGAGGGCGCAAGAATTATTGTTTTATCTGATCGAGATGGCGATGCTGAAAATGCTCCGATTCCATCATTGTTGCTTACCGCTGCTGTGCATCACCACCTAATTAGAGAGAAAACTCGTACCAAGGTTGGATTGGTTGTGGAGTCAGGTGAGGTACGCGAGGTTCATCATGTTGCATTGCTAATCGGTTTTGGTGCCGCCGCCGTAAATCCATACCTTGCTATGGAGAGTGCTGAAGATCTAGTTCGACAGGGTGTAATTACTGGAATCACACCAGAGAAAGCGGTTCGAAATTTAATTAAATCTTTAGGTAAAGGTGTACTTAAGGTAAT
The DNA here is from genome assembly GCA_009702465.1 of Actinomycetota bacterium. Taxonomy (GTDB): domain Bacteria; phylum Actinomycetota; class Actinomycetes; order Nanopelagicales; family Nanopelagicaceae; genus Nanopelagicus. The sequence continues at coordinate 7,561 of WLHY01000023.1, read as the reverse complement.
GTCAAAGATGGGTGTTTCAACCATCGCTTCCTATACCGGCGCACAGATATTTGAAGCGATCGGTTTATCAAAGGAGTTTGTCGGCGAGTACTTTGTTGGTGCAACATCAAGATTAGGTGGCGTTGGCGTAGAAGTAATTGCTCAAGAAACGATCAAGCGTCACCATATTGCTTATCCACCAGGGGGCGAGGTCCCAGGCAGTAAGAGGTTGCAGATAGGTGGCGAGTACCAATGGCGCCGTGAGGGCGAGCCACACCTATTCAACCCAGAGACTGTCTTTAAGTTGCAACATGCAACTCGGAACAAAAGATTTGATATTTTCCAGCAGTATACAAAGTTAGTTGATGATCAATCTAAATCCTTGATGACCTTGCGCGGCTTATTTGAGTTTAAGAGTGGCGTGCGGCAACCAATCTCAATTGATGAGGTAGAGCCAGCTACAGAGATTCTTAAGAGATTTGCAACTGGTGCGATGTCATACGGATCTATTTCTCAAGAAGCACATGAAACTTTAGCGATTGCGATGAATCGTCTTGGTGGAAAATCAAATACTGGTGAGGGTGGCGAGGATCCAGCTCGTAATATCCCTGATGCCAATGGTGATTCACGCAAATCTGCAATCAAACAGGTTGCCAGCGGTCGATTTGGTGTCACAAGTGAGTACTTGGTTAATGCCCAGGATATTCAGATCAAGATGGCACAAGGAGCAAAACCAGGTGAAGGTGGCCAACTTCCGGGCAACAAGGTATATCCATGGATCGCAAAGGTTAGGTACTCAACACCAGGAGTTGGTTTAATTTCACCACCACCGCACCATGACATTTACTCAATTGAAGATCTTGCGCAGTTAATTCATGATTTGAAAAATTCAAATAATGATGCACGAATACATGTGAAGTTAGTAGCTGAGGTTGGTGTTGGAACAGTTGCCGCTGGCGTTAGCAAAGCACACGCTGATGTTGTTTTAATCTCCGGGCATGATGGCGGAACTGGCGCATCACCTTTGACCTCATTAAAGCATGCAGGCGCACCATGGGAGTTAGGTTTAGCAGAGACTCAACAAACCTTGATGTTAAATGGTTTGCGAGATCGAATTGTGGTTCAAGTAGATGGCCAGATGAAAACTGGACGTGATGTGATCATCGCTGCACTTCTTGGGGCAGAGGAGTTTGGGTTTGCTACAGCACCTCTTGTAGTTTCAGGATGCATCATGATGAGAGTTTGCCATCTAGATACTTGCCCAGTTGGTGTTGCTACTCAAAATCCAGAGCTACGTAAGAAATTTAATGGAAAACCAGAGTTTGTCGAAACCTTCTTCCAATATATTGCAGAAGAGGTAAGACAACTATTGGCTCAACTAGGTTTCAAAACATTGGCAGAGGCGGTTGGCCAGGTCGAACTTCTTGAAACCCGCAAAGCGATCGAGCATTGGAAAGCTGCCGGATTAGATCTAGCTCCGCTATTGGTTGCACCACTTGACTCTGCTCCTCGCAAAAACACAACTACCCAGGAGCATGGTTTAGCCAATGCATTGGATAATCAATTAATTAAATTGGCAAAGCCGGCATTAGAAAAAGCTGAAATGGTAAAAATAAACTTACCGGTCAGAAATGTTAATCGCACAGTTGGCACAATGCTGGGTGCAGAGATCAGTCGAAAATTTGGGGGCGTTGGATTACCTGCTGACACTATTGATGTGACCCTGCATGGATCTGCTGGCCAATCTCTGGGTGCATTCATTCCTGCCGGCTTAACCTTACGTTTGTTTGGCGATGCCAATGATTATGTTGGAAAAGGCTTATCAGGTGGCCGAATAATTGTTCAGCCTCATAAGGATGCGATTTTAAAATCAAATGAGAATGTGATTGCCGGAAATGTAATTGGTTATGGCGCTACATCTGGTGAGATTTATATCAGGGGAGTAGTTGGCGAGAGGTTCTGTGTGCGTAACTCTGGTGCAACTGCAGTTGTTGAAGGTGTTGGCGACCACGGTTGTGAATACATGACTGGTGGCACAGTTGTAGTGCTTGGTGGCACTGGCCGAAACTTTGCAGCTGGCATGTCTGGTGGTCGGGCTTATGTCCTTGATTTAGATCAACGGATGGTTAACCCAGAGATGGTTGATGTAGTAAGTATTCCAGCTGATCAAGATGAAATTTTGCGCAGTACTATTGAAAACTTCTTCCAGGCCACGCAATCCCAGGTAGCGAAGGATTTACTAAGCAACTGGACAGTAAACAAAAACAAAATTTCCTTGATCATGCCACGTGATTATGCGCGAGTACTTGAGGTAATGGCTAAGGCAACCCGTGAAGGATTGCCAGTTGATACTGCGGTTATGGCGGCGATCAATGGCTGATCCAAAGGGATTTTTAAATACTCCGCGCGAGTTACCAAAACGTCGTCCAGTAGATGTACGCATCAAAGATTGGAAAGAGGTTTACCTCGAGCAGGATTTCACACAGCTACAAAAACAAGCAGGTCGCTGTATGGATTGCGGAATTCCATTTTGTCATCAAGGTTGTCCGCTGGGGAACTTAATTCCAGAGTGGAATGATTTAATTTGGCGAAATGACAAGAATGAAGCGATTGATAGATTGCATGCTACAAATAACTTCCCAGAGTTCACTGGCCGGTTATGTCCTGCGCCATGTGAAACCGCATGCGTAGTTGGTATCAATGCTGAAGCGGTAACAATTAAGCAGGTAGAGCTTCGGATTATTGAGGAAGCCTTTTTAGAAAAGGCGGTAAAACCATTGGCGCCAGATCGCTTGAGTGGAAAAACAGTTGCGGTAATTGGTTCAGGTCCAGCTGGCTTAGCTGCCGCTCAACAATTAACCAGAGCGGGCCATACAGTTGCGGTTTATGAGCGAGCCGACAAAATTGGCGGATTATTGCGTTACGGAATTCCTGAGTTCAAGATGGAGAAATCAATTGTTGATCGTCGATTGCTTCAAATGGAGCAAGAGGGAACAAGATTTAGAACTGGCGTAAATGTGGGCCAGGATATTACTGGTGCCCAATTGCGCAGCAAATATGATGCAGTCGTAGTTGCAATCGGTGCAACAAATTGGCGCGACCTTGATCTACCTGGCCGTGATGCGATTGGTGTTTACCAAGCAATGGAGTATCTGCCATGGGGTAATAAACAAGCATTGGCTGAGATTGAAACTTCACCTATTAATGCCGCAGGTAAGGATGTAGTAATTCTTGGTGGTGGCGATACTGGCGCTGATTGTTTAGGAACTGCAATCAGACAGGGTGCAAAATCAATTACTCAACTCGAAATCATGCCTCGCCCAACAAATGAACGCCCATCTTCGCAGCCTTGGCCTACCTATCCAATGTTGTATCGAGTAAGTAGTGCCCACGAAGAGGCAGGAGATCGAATCTACTCCGTCTCAACACAGGAGTTTTTGAAGGATGCAAATGGTAATTTAACTGGTTTGAAGTTGATTGAAACTCAATTAATTGATGGCAAGTTTCAACCGATAGCTGGTTCAGAGCGAGTAATTCCAGCGGATTTAGTTTTCTTAGCCCTTGGATTTACCGGCCCAGAGAAATCTCAATTACTGCAACAGCTAGAGGTTGAGGTTGATGAGCGCGGAAACATTAAGCGAGATCAAGATTATGCCACTGCAACTGAGGGAGTCTTTATCTGTGGTGATGCTGGTAGAGGCCAATCATTAATTGTTTGGGCGATTGCAGAAGGAAGAAGTGCCGCCGCCTCTGTCGATAAGTATTTAACGGGCAACACTCAATTACCATCACCGATTGAGCCAACTGCAAGACCCTTAATGGTTTAAGATCAACAAATGCGTCGGGCCAAAATAGTTTGCACAATCGGACCGGCAGTTGAGTCGGTTGAAAAGATAGCTGAGCTAGTTGAGGCTGGCATGAATATGGCCCGCTTAAATCTCTCTCATGGCGACCATGCCGAACATCAATCCCGATTAAATATGGTTAGAGCTGCAGCGAAAAATGCCAATAAGCCAGTAGCAATTTTAGTTGATTTACAAGGGCCAAAGATCAGATTAGCAAGATTTACAGATGGACCCCATGAATTATCTAGGGGAGACACATTTACAATCACAACTGATGACATCGATGGCACTAAAACCAGAGTTGGAACTACATATAAAGGCCTGCCAGGTGATTGCAAAGCGGGAGATTACATTTTAATTGATGATGGCAAGGTAACTGTCCAAGTAACAAAGGTAAGTGGAAATGATGTAATCACAACAGTTATCCAACCGGGAGTTGTAAGTAATAACAAAGGTTTAAATCTGCCAGGAGTTGCAGTTTCTGTGCCCGCACTGTCCGACAAGGATAAAGCTGACCTTAGATGGGGATTACAGGCAGGAGCTGATTTCATAGCTTTATCCTTTGTTCGAAGCGCCGCCGATCTCAAAGATGTGCATGCAATTATGGATGAGGTAGGAGTTCGAATTCCAGTAATTGCAAAGATAGAGAAGCCACAAGCGGTTGAGAATTTGCAGGAGATTGTGGATGCATTTGATGGAATTATGGTGGCTCGAGGTGATCTTGGCGTAGAGCTTCCAATAGAAGAGGTACCAATGGTGCAAAAACGTTGCATCACATTAGCGCGTGAGAGTGCAAAGCCGGTGATTGTTGCAACTCAGATGCTTGATTCAATGATCTCAAACTCAAGACCAACTAGAGCCGAGGCGACAGATTGCGCAAACGCGGTTTTGGATGGTGCAGATGCTTTGATGTTATCTGGCGAGACCTCGGTTGGAGATTTTCCAATCGAAACGGTTCAAACCATGGCGCGAATTATCGAACATACTGAAACGGTGGCATTAGATCAGATACCACCACTTAAGCACTCACCAGCCACTAAAGGTGGTGCAATAACTAAAGCTGCAACTGAAGTTGGCTCAATTGTTGGCGCGAAGTATCTAGTTGCATTTACTCAAAGTGGAGATTCGGCAAGGCGGATGTCGAGATTACGTTCACCAATTCCGATGCTTGCTATGACACCAGATGCCGGCACATATAACCGACTCTCACTATCTTGGGGAGTTGAACCAATGTTGACTGCAGTGGTTAATCACACCGATGAGATGGTGATGCAGGTAGATTCATTATTAATTGAATCCAAACGAGTAAAGATTGGCGATCTTGTTTTAATTGTTGCTGGATCACCCCCTGGTATTCCAGGCTCAATTAACGCAATGCGTGTTCATAAAATTGGTGATGCGGTTGGCGGGGCAGCTCCTGCTTATCGTAATTAATTTTAGATTTGCACCCCAACTGCCATAAACTTCTACCTTCGCCTCGGTACTCCAACGGTAGAGAGGACGGTCTCAAAAACCGTATAGTGTCGGTTCGAATCCGACTCGAGGCACATGATGCAATCTGATCACTCCATCAACGATCAATCAGCTAATCAAGCCCAAAATTCCAGAATCCGGATTTTGGTTGCTGAGGATGAAACCATAATTCGTTTGGATTTGATTGAGATGTTAACTGAGGCTGGTTATGAGGTTATTGCTCAGGCTGAAAATGGCGCAGTTGCCATAGAGATGGCTAAATTACACAAACCAGATTTAGCAATTCTTGATGTGAAGATGCCGTTAATGGATGGCATCACCGCAGCACAGGAGATAATCAAAATTGCACCTGTATTAATGCTTACTGCATTTAGCCAGCGAGAGTTGGTAGAACGGGCGCGGGATGCGGGAGTTATGGCTTATGTAGTAAAACCCTTTTCAATAAATGATCTAACTCCAGCGATTGAGATTGCGATCAGTCGTCATAAGCAGATGAAATCATTGCAGGAGGAGGTTGCAGATATTTATGATCGCTTAGAGAGTAGAAAGTTAATCGAGAAGGCTAAAGGAATTTTGATGAGCGGATTATCTCTATCTGAACCGGAAGCATTCTCCTGGATTCAAAAAACAGCAATGGATCGCCGCATCCCCATGAAAGAGGTAGCGATGGCGGTCATCGATCCCAAATTTATGCCTGATCTTGGCCGGTGACCCACCAGTAGATAACAATTTTGATATTTACCCATGATTTTTGGGGTCAAATCAGGTATTTAGGGCTCGGGATTTTACCTATCTTTACTCGGGAAGTTAAACTTTGCGCCTCCTCCATTGAGTGATCAAAACTGCTTGCAGTTGGAAATTACCTTGATGGATGTGGGCAAACCGAGAGGAAAACAATGAAGAAATTCAACAAAGCATCTGCTGCTGTTGCAATTGCTATCTCTGGCTTACTTCTAGCTGGATGTTCAAGCAGTGGCAATGACGGTTCTGGTGCGCTAAAGATTGGATCGCTATTACCTGAGACAGGTAACTTAGCATTCCTTGGACCACCAGAGTTTGCTGGTATCGATCTTGCTATCCAAGATATCAACGCTGCCGGTGGAGTTCTAGGAAAAGATGTAGAACACCTTCGCGGTGACTCAGGCGATACTAGCTCTGATATTGCACAACAAACTGCTGATGCACACATCGCAGCTGGTGTTGGCGCAATCATCGGTGCTGCATCATCAGGAGTATCACTAACTGTTATTGATAAAATTACAACTGCTGGCATTGTTCAAATGTCACCAGCAAATACATCCCCAACTCTTTCAGATTACGCAGATGACGGTTACTACTTCCGTACTGCACCATCTGATACCTTCCAAGGAGCAGTTCTTGGACAGCTAATGGCAAAGAATGGCGCAAAGAACGCTGTCTTCTTAACCATGGATGATGCTTACGGAGTTGGCTTGTCTAAGTACGCACGTGCAGCATTTACTGGAACATCAACAGATATTGTTTATGATCCACAGGCTGCCGAGTTTGCTGCTGATGTTGCAAAGGCAAAGGCTGCAAAGCCAGATGCAATTGCGATCATTGGTTTCGAAGAGACAACTAAGATCCTTACAGAGCTAATCAAGCAAGGAATCGGTCCTAAGAATGTTAAGACATACTTAGTAGACGGAAACCTTTCAGGTGGCGCATACAAAGATCTTCCAGCAGGCGTTATGACAGGTGTTAAAGCAACCCTGCCAGGCGTTTACACTGATGGCGAGCTACGTGCTCGTTTGTTAGCTGTAGATCCTGCTCTAGAGGATTTCTCATACGCTCCAGAGTCATATGATGCAACAATTCTTATTGCATTAGCAGCTGAGCAGGCCGGAAAGACAGATGGTCAGTCAATCCGCGATAACCTGATTTCAGTTTCATCTGGTGGTACAAAATGTACAACCTTCGCAGATTGCAAGGCTCTTATCGCAGCAGGCACAGATATCGATTATGACGGTGTATCCGGTCCAATCGATTTCGCAGCTAATGGCGATCCTTCAAAGGCGACAATGGGTGTATACGAGTACACAGCAAATGATGCTTATGTACCACGTCCAGAGCAGTTCATCTCAGGAGATGTCCCAGCTGGCGAGTAATACCTATTAAATAAATAAGGCCCACCATTAATTTGGTGGGCCTTATTTTTATGTATCTGAAAATCTATTTGGCGAGGGTACCTAAGTAAAGCTCAATAACCTTTGGATCTTTAGCTAATGATTTACCTGTTCCTTCAT
>WLHY01000022.1 GCA_009702465.1 Actinomycetota bacterium | reverse complement strand
TGCGCCAGAGACGAAAAGTAACCCACCTAGAATTCCAAAGATTAGAATTGCAGTTCCAAGATCTCGTTGAAATAAAACAAAGCTCTCTATTACTAGCGCTCCTGGCAAAATCACAATTAGTGGACTCTTGATAAAGCCATCTGCACTCTTGCTCTCGCTCTTTCGCAGATGCAGGGCGCACCATAAAATTAACGCAAATTTTGCAAACTCAGATGGTTGTAACGTAAAGCCTGCAAACTCAACCCAGTTTCGGTTTCCATTTACATTTTTACCTAAACCTGGAACAAATGGCAGCGCTAAAAAGAAGATCGAAAGCAGCAATGAGTACCTTGCAACTAGCAACCAAATAGCTCCCTTTACCCGGTACGCCCAATAAGCGCTGGCTCCGCCCAGGATAAAAAATAGAAATTGTTTGATGAAGATTGAATAAGTAGAACCATTGTCCTGCAGCGACTCCACAGCTGAAGCTGAAAGCACCATCGTTAAACCGATGCCAGATAATGCGATGACTGACCAAAGAATCAAGTAAAACGGTAGCTCAGGGCGAAGGAAAACTCCCCGATAACCTTTTGTTGAAGTAGTGCTTCTCATTTGAACCCACCTGAATTCAACTCCTTGACTGCATTAGCAAATAACTCTCCCCGTTCTGCATAGGAAGAGAATTGATCCATAGATGCACATGCTGGTGCTAGCAATACGGTATCCCCCGCTTTAGCTAAATTGGCAGCTAATTTCACTACCTCAATTAGCATTTTCTCTTTACTCTCCGTTAAATCAATTAGGTATGTTGGAGTATCTGGTGCAAATTTGCTTAATGAGCTCTTGATTAAATCTCTATCTTTACCGATCAAAATAGCTGCCTTAATTCGTGGCGCGCATCTCTTAACTAAATCATCCATACTTGCTCCTTTAGCAAGTCCACCAGCAATCCAAATAACATTTAAATTTGCCATAATGGCAGCGGCTGCGGCGTGTGGATTTGTTGCCTTTGAATCATCAATCCAAGTAATCTGATTAAAGTTTCCGATGATCTCCATTCTGTGGTGATCTGTTGAAAATGATTTCAATCCAGATTTGATATCGGAGTAGGAGATCTTCAGCGATAGTGCCAACGATGCTGCCGCCATTGCATTCAAAATATTATGTGGAACGGTTGGTTTTACATCAACAATCTCTGCGATCTCACCAGCTTGAAGTTGTGAGGGTGAGAATGCGCGATCAACAATTAACTCTTCAACCAATCCAATCTCACCTGGGGCTGGTGTATCAAGGGAAAACCAAATAACACCACTTTGATTCATATGTCGGCTAGCTAAGAACGGGTCTGATTTATTTATGAAGCTCTGTTTGCTTTGAGATAGCAGTTTTAACTTAGCTTTTGCGTAATTTTCAAATGAACCATGCCAATCAATGTGATCCTCTGCGATATTTAAGATTGCAATTGATTCATACTCTGGTAACTCGCTCCAATCTATTTGAAAGGAGGAGAGCTCGAGTGCCAGAATCTCAAGAGCCGGCGTTCGGCAGACCGCAGAGATCACTGGTTCACCTAGATTGCCACATGCAAGCGCCTTCATCCCTGCTGCATCAAAAATACTTTGCACCATCTGAATGGTGGTCGTCTTGCCGTTAGTTCCAGTTAGTCCTACCCATTTTTGATTGGGCGCAATCTCCTTTTTGATAAGCCAGGCTAAATCCAGCTCACTTTTTACTGAAACACCAGCGGCAATCATTTTCTTAATAACTGGGTGATCCTTGCGCCAGCCTGGTGAAACAATCACCAAATCAAATTTTGTTGGCAGCGAATCAATCTCGGAGATAATTTTAGATTGAGACTCTCTAACCTTCTCATCAAAAAAAACAACCTGTGCGCCATAACTAATTAAAACCTTTGCCACAGCTTGCCCAGTAACTCCGGCACCAACTACTAAACACTCCTTGCCCGATAATTGGGCAATAAATGACATGTTATGAAACCACCCATTGGGCGTAAAACAAACCAAGTCCAGCTGCAACACCTAGGCTGGCAATGATCCAAAAGCGAATAACAATTGTTACTTCACCCCAGCCAAGTAATTCGAAATGATGCTGAAGTGGTGCCATTTTAAAGACTCGCTTACCACCACTGATTTTGAAATATACGACTTGAATAATTACCGATGCGGTGATTAAAACAAATAGGAATCCAAGCACCGCCAATAAAAGTTGGATTCTTAATGTAATTGCAATTCCCGCTAACGCACCACCTAATGCCAAGGAGCCGACATCACCCATAAATATCTTGGCCGGAGATGCGTTCCACCAGAGAAATCCACCGCAAGCGCCCGCAAATGCAGCTGCCAGTACCGCAAGATCAAGTGGATCTCGAACGTTGTAACACTTTAATCCGGGAGAGATCGCACAACTTTGCCCGAACTCCCAAACACCAATCAAAATAAATGCTATGAAAACCATAACTGCAGCACCAGTAGCTAAGCCATCTAGCCCATCAGTTAAATTAACGCCGTTGCTTGTCCCAAGCACCATAAAAACTACCCAAATGATCACCAATAAAATTGAGAGTTTGATTGATGTATCACGAACAGTTGATAGGTTGGTTGAGATTGGAGTCAATCCATCGCTATCTGGAAATTGCAATCCAGCGTAGGCAAATCCACTTGCCGCCAATACCTGACCAAATATCTTTTGCCTAGCGGTTAAACCGAGTGATCTCTTCTTTGCCACCTTTAAATAATCATCGATAAAGCCTACGAATCCCAGTGCGATAACCAAGCCCAAAACCAAAAGTGCAGATGTTGTCATTGCAATTGAGGTAATTAGATGACTTAGTCCGTACCCAAGAGTGGATGCTGAAATTAGGATCAAGCCACCCATCGTTGGAGTGCCACGTTTTATGTGGTGAGTTGTCGGTCCATCCTCTCTGATGAATTGACCAAAACCCTTTTTTGCTAAAAATTTAATTAGTACTGGAGTTGCAAAAAATGCAAAAAGGGCGGAGATTCCGCCCGCTAGCAAAATACCTCTCAAGAGCTCTCCTCCTCTTGCCTCTTTTGTAACTGCAATTTAATTTGATCTGCTAGATCCTCAAATTTTTCAGATCTTGATGCTTTTAGTAACAGAACATCGCCAGCTGAAAAATTACTAACCAACTGTAAAACAGCGTTGTGGTCTAGGCAGTAATGAAAACTCATCTGCGCCAGGATTTCTTTAAGATTCTGATTCTTATCAATATCTGTACCAGCATAAAGATCGCATCCCACCGCCACAAAATGATCTACACCCATTTCAGCGCCGTACTTGAGCACCTCTAGATGGCGCTCTGATTCGGTGCTGCCTAATTCATGCATCTTGCCAAGTATCGACCATGATGCCCCGCCACTTATCTGAGTCAATACAACTAAACTCTTAATGGCAGCCTTCATGCTTTCGGGATTTGCATTGTAATAATCATGAATTATGGTGATGCCAGCAACCTCTTCAACCTGCATGCGCCATTTGCTCATTGAATCTGATGTAGTTAATCCATCTGCAATTTTTTCATTACTTACTCCTAAAGCAAATGCTGCGGTTGCAGCTGCAAGGGCGTTAAGAACTTGGTGCTCTCCTAGTTGTGCGAGGGAAACTGGTACCCGTCCAGTTGGTGTAACTAAATCAAAGTGGGCATAACCACCAGGCAGTTCGAGGTTGCCAGCTCGTACATCCTCGCCAATGATCAATCTCTTCAAATCCAAACCATCAGCCATCTTCGGTGTGAACCTATCTTGATTACCCAATACCGCAGTGGCCCCAGCTGGTAAAGCTCTAATTAACTCACCCTTGGTTTTAGCAATACCTTCAACAGATCCAAACTCAGACAGGTGCGCACTTCCCACGACGAGAACAACGCCAACATTTGGCGAGCTAACTTTGGTTAGTAAATCAATATCACCAGCATGCCTTGCTCCCATTTCGAGAATACAGAATTGAGTATTCTCATCTGCTCTTAAGATGGTTAACGGCAAGCCAATATCGGTATTGAAATTTCCTTTTGTTGCCACAGTATCGCCAACAAGGCTAAGAATTGAGGCGAGATACTCCTTAGTTGTGGTCTTGCCCTGTGATCCAGTAATTCCAATTACCTTCATGTTGGGTAGTCGATCCCGTACCGCTTTACTCAATTGTAAAAGTGCCGCACCAACATCCTTTACTAGAATTGATGGTTGAGATACCCGCTTTGAAACTAAGGCAAATTTTGCACCATTTGATAATGCCTCCGCAACGTAATCATGGCCATCCGCATTTTCGCCAACAAATGCAGCAAAGAAATTATCAGCAGTTGCAATCTTTGAGTTTATGACTGGTGACTGATTAAGTACTTCATCATCTGCAATTGCAACTATTTCACCAGAAACTATCTGGGCAAACTCTTTGGCGGAGATTTTAATCATGAGAATTAGATCTGCTTAATCTGATTTTTAATCTTTGATTTAATTGCACTTTCGAGCTCAATAAAATCATCAAATGGGTGAACTTCGCCATTTATCTCTTGGCCAGTTTCATGACCTTTACCGAGCACTAACACCGTATCCCCTTGTTCTGCCACTGAAACAGCATATGCAATCGCATCTCTTCGATCTGTAACGACCATATTCGGGGTGTTTATCTGATTATCACCCACCATTTGCAGGAGTATCGCTTCGGCAGATTCACCTCGTGGATTATCACTTGTAAAGATTGCAACATCTGATCCGATCAGTAATGAGTTACCCATAATGGCGCGTTTGCTTTGATCACGATCACCACCACATCCCAGCACGGCAATTACCTTGCCAGATGTAAAAGCCTGGGCGCTCTTTAACACTCGATCAACCGCATCTGGTGTGTGGGCATAATCGATCACGGCATTAAAACTTTGGCCAAGCTCTAATTTCTCTAGACGACCAGGAATACTTTGCAGCAATGGAATAACTTGCTCAATTTGAGATGCAGTTAATCCAGTTTCGAAGACAATGGCTACCGCCAAAAGTAGATTATCTAGGTTGTACTCCCCCAATAAGTTGTAATCACAATTAATTACTTCAACACCAAGGTGTGAGATCGAGAGTTTGTATCCATTTATCTGTGATTCGTAGGATGCATAACTCCAGTCAGCCGTTTTGCTTTGACGAGCGACAGTAATAATGGGGTTTTTCACTTCAGATTGAAGGCGCTTACCGTACGGATCATCAATATTTACCACCATCTTGTTACTTAGCTTTTGATCAAATAATTTTGCCTTAGCTAGGTAGTAGCTCTCCATATTGCCATGAAAATCTAGATGATCTTGAGTTAAATTTGAGAATGCGCCAATTTGAAAGTGTGCACCATTTACTCGACCAAGCTCTAATGCATGACTAGAAACCTCCATTGCCAGATGGCTTACATTCTTTTGTACCATCATCGCTGCAATCGATTGGAGATCACTTGCTTCTGGGGTGGTTCTGCTTGATTCAAACTTATCGCTTCCTACCTCTACTCCAAGTGTTCCAATCACACCAGCTGAAAGGCCCGCCAACTGCCATAACTGCTTAACGAGATTTGAGGTAGTTGTTTTTCCATTGGTACCGGTGATACCAACTGCAATTAATGATTTAAATGGTGAGTCATACAACCAAGCACTTATCTCACCAACTAGCTCTCGCGGATTAGATGCAACAAAGTGCGGCACCTTAATCTCTGCTGCCTGCTGGGATTTATCGGAGAGTATTGCGACCGCTCCATTTTTAATGGCTAAGTCAGCAAAATTTAAACCATGAGTTTTGGCGCCAGGCAATGCGATGAATAAATCACCCGGTTGTATTGCTTGAGCATTTAATTTAACGCCGGTGATCAAAAGATCTTGCGTAAATATTGCAGGGTTAAAATCTGCCAAATTCTTGGCAGCGATCTTTGGCGTTGGTAGTACTGCGCTCAATTCACTCACTTTGTTTCTTGTTTTGTGATGATTTACTTTGAAGCGCAAAGATACTTTCAGCTGCAGGTGTTGGTTTAACCTTCTCATTTTGCAGCACAAAACTCATCACCTTTTTAAATACTGGTCCGGCGAGCAAGCCACCCCAGTGCAATCCCTTTGGATCTTGAATTGTCACGCTGATAACATATTTTGGTTGATCAGCTGGTGCAAAGCCAATAAAGGAGGCGGTGTATCCGCTGTAGCAACCACATCTACTGTTGTATCTCTGGGCTGTTCCGGTTTTTCCAGCAACTCGATAACCATCAATCGCAGCAGATGGTGCCGTTCCAGTTGTAGAAACAACCCCCTCCATCATAAGTCGCATCTGTGCTGCCGTTTCATCACTTAATACACGAATCCCATCTGCAGCTTTTGCTGGCGTATACCTACCATTTTGATCAACCACGCCAGCCAAAATCGTCGGATTTACTCTGACTCCATTATTTGCAATTGTGGCAAAAACTGAAGTGGCTTGCATGGCAGTTACTGAATAACCCTGACCAAATGAGATTGTTGGTAGTGATACTCCCGACCAATCTTTAACTGGATGCAAAATGCCAGCTGATTCACCAGGTAATTTTGAGTTTGTACTTTCACCAATTCCAAATTTACGTAGATAATCATAAAGAGTATTTTTTCCAAGCATCTGACCAACTTGAATAGAACCAGTATTGCTTGATACCGCCAACATTTTAGTTGTAGTCATCTTTACAGTTGGATGCTTCTCATGATCGCTAAAGGTTCGATCATAAATTTTCATTGAGTATGGAATGGTAAATACGGTATCTGGTTTAATCTTCTTCTCTTCCAGAGCGGCCGCAACAGTTATAACCTTGCCAGTCGAACCTGGTTCAAAAACCTCTTGTACCGAAGGATTGTTTAACTTTTCTAAGGTTATGCTCTTTGAATCATTTGGATCAAATGTAGGTGCACTAGCTTGCGCCAAAATATGTCCAGTCTTTGGATCCATTACAACTACCGTGCCTGATTGAGCCCTTGATTTTGAAACCGCTTGGTTGATGGCATTTTGGGCTACCCATTGCACATCACGATCTATTGTTAATCTAATACTGGTACCTGATTTTGCCTCTACTTGAATCTGTTGTGAGCCAGGAATAATGCTGCCACGACCATTTGCGTAAAGATACTTACCATTTACACCACTTAGCATTGGATTTAATGATGATTCAACACCAGAGGCGCCTACTCCTTGATCATTAATGATTCCGACAAGGGAGGCGGTTAATGGCCCACTTGGATAATCTCTAATAAATGAACGCTCTGGTACAAAGCCACCTATTCGCTTCGTAATGCCATCGCTCTCTGACATTACCGATTTATTGTAAGCAGAGATTGTCGCGTTTACCTCTCGCCAAATAGCAGGCGCTACATCCTTTGCAATTAAGACATAACGTCTTTCGCCAGTTAGCTGAGGTAGAAGCAGCTCTTTATCCACTCCCAAAATAGGTGCTACTAAATTCGCAGCTGTTTGTGGGTCATTTATCAAAAGTTGATCCACTGCAATATTGATGGCAGAAACACTTCTAGCTAACTCGATGCCATTTTTATCGTAAATAGTTCCGCGGGGTGCAAGTAAGGTGCCTGATTTTGTTAGCTCATCTTGGGCGCGTTCCACAAAACCTGCTGCTCTGACCGCTTGTAAATCAATTAGACGAAGGGAAAATAACATAAGTATTACAAGGGCGATTGCTACTACCTTGCGAATGCGATCTTGTACTAATTGTTGTTGGGTTGAATGAAATTTACTCATGGCTTAATCTCACTTGCTGTAAGGTCTAGAAATCTTGGATTTATGTTTACTATCATGCCCATCTCTACTGCACTTTGCGCTAGCTTGTGAGGAGAGGATTTCGCTGCTACCTCTCTTAAAATAGCTTCTCGTTGATCGGCCAAAGTAGTAGCTTCGATCTTTAACTCCTGCAATTTAAATGCATCCTGCGTAAGGGCGGTATTGATAATTAGTAGCGAGATCAATCCCCCAATGAAAACTCCGCCCACTATAAATCCAAAGGTATGACTGTCAGCCTTTTTTCCATTTTGCAGCTCTGGCACCAAGCGAAGAACCACTTTGGTCGTGTTTTTACTGACTACCTTCCGGGACCGCTCGATGGCAGGTGCAAAATCAAAGATTGCCATTATGCAGCCACCCGCTCGATAGCGCGCAAACGCATAGATTGAGAGCGCGGATTTAAATCCTGTTCAGCTAAATCAGCACCTTCACTGCCATTCAAAAGTAATTTAAATTTTGCAGCAGAGTTAGGTAGATCCATTGGTAAACCAAGTGGGGTAGATCCTTGGGTTGCTTCGGCAAATAACCTTTTGATTATCCGATCCTCTAAAGATTGGTATGACATAACCACTATTCGGCCACCAACCTTTAAGGAGTTAAGTGCTGCTGGAATTGCACTCTCTAAGATTGATAACTCTTGATTGACCTCAATGCGTAGTGCCTGAAAGGTGCGCTTGGCTGGATTTCCACCTGTGCGCCGAGCTGGGGCTGGAATTGAATCCTTCACAATCTCGGCTAGATCTTTAGTTGTGTTTAGATTTCCAGAAGTTCTGGCTTTGATAATGTTTTCGGCAATCTTGCTAGCAAATTTCTCTTCACCAAATCGCTGCAACAACTTGGCTAATTGACCATGCGAGTAGGTATTTAGAATTATCGCCGCAGTTAGCGGTGCGCTTTGATCCATACGCATATCTAGTGAAGCCTCTTGTGAGTAGGCAAAGCCGCGTGCTGCATTATCCAGCTGCATTGATGAAACGCCTAGATCAAAGAGAATGCCATCTACCTTTGCAATATTTAGGCTTGAAAGTATTTCCTCGATTTGATCATAAGTAGAGTGAAGCAAGGTTATGCGATCTGCATATGACGATAGGTTGGCAGCTGCAAGATCTAGCGCTGATTGATCTCGATCGATTCCAATTAAGTGCAGATCGCTAAATCTTTCTAGTAAAAGCTTGGCATGACCACCTGCGCCAAGGGTGCAATCAATTACTACTGCATTTGGATTTTGTTCAATTACCGGAGTTAATAACTGAATGCAACGCTCTAATGCAACTGGTACATGATTTAACTCTGCATTCATTAACTTCCCCTTTCATCTAGAACATCTGTATTTACTTACTTTTTAAGGATTTGATATCAACTTTGGTCACCGCCACTAGGTGGCTTGAAAGATCTGGCGAATAAATCCGCTAGATCAGGCCGACGGAGTCGAACTCTTTAAAGTTATGCGCGGCACCGGGGAAGTGGCGCCGCGAATCTTTAGTGAGTGGCGGTGGCCGAAATTGATATCTAGAACAGTCCGGGTAGTACCTCCTCAGATACATCTGCGAAAGTTTTTTCACGATCTGATAAGTAGGCGTTCCAAGTTGTTGAATCCCAAATCTCTAATCTGGTGTTAGCACCAATAACTACACAATTTTTTTCAAGTGAGGCGTAGGTACGAAGAGCTGATGGAATAGTGACTCGACCTTGATTATCTGGAACCTCATCATGAGCACCGGCAAACATCACACGTAAGTAATCTCGTGATTTTTTCTCAGTGACTGGTGCTTGCCGCAAACGCTCAGTAATTAGAGAGAACTCATTTGCCGGAAATACATAGAGACAGCGCTCTTGACCCTTAGTAATTACTAAACCCTCTGATAACTCATCGCGGAATCGGGCGGGCAGGATCAAACGACCCTTCTCATCAAGCTTTGGTTCATGAGTACCTAAGAACATTGATGACCCCCTTTCACGCTCAGTAAAAAGCTCAGGTCACCACTTTACTCCCTTTTTCCCCACTTTCAACCCCCCTCACCCACTTCTCCTCCAAATCCTCCACACTCTCCCCCTTGTATCTGCAGATAGGTCAGGGCTTTGGTTTTGGGCATAAAAAAACCGCCCTAGGCGGGCGGTTGATTTGAAGCTTTATCTAACTGATCTATCGATCCTCACCACGTTGATCCCAGCGCTCATTTAAGCTCGCTGACCAGCCTGGTCTCTTCGCCTTTTTAGGGCCTCGGGGGCTTACTCCACCTAGCGATAAATTACTCAGGATCAAGATCAAGCCAATTAGTGAGAGTAGGAAGGCTACAACTCCTATTGGAGTGGATTTTGCAACCAAGGCGGTTATCAGAGTTATTACGCCCAGAAAAAATGTTGCGACACCGATTAATGCCTTAGATGACTCTTTGGTTCGGGCCTTGCCAGTCAAGGTTGATTGCAGCTTTGGATCCTCCGCCCCCAGGGCGGCCTCCATCTCGGCAAGTACCTTGCGCTCGTGATCTGTTAAACCCATATTCGAAATATAGAGCAGATTTCAAATCTATGGAAACCAAATTTGGGCTGCCCTGAATTAATCCTCATCACTTGGTGAGACCAACCGCGCTGGGCGGACGCTGCCACGACCAAATTTTGCCTTAACTCGATCGATCGCTGAATCTGCCTGTCGCCAACCAATATCGCGCTGTCCAATCAGTAACTGCTCAGCCGCCTCCTCGGCAGGGGTTAACCCTTCTAATGAAACTCCCACCAACCTAATTCTCGCTCGATCAAGTTTTAGAGCTAGATAAAGTTGCTTTGCAACCT
>WLHY01000021.1 GCA_009702465.1 Actinomycetota bacterium | reverse complement strand
GCAAGCGGTAGCGGCCACCAAGAGTGAGGTGAGAAAAAGCCCATCTCGCCAGCTCGATCTGCGATCTCACCCTGCAAATTATCTTCAGGTAAGAGGCCACCAGATCTGCGATCAGTAAACCAAAGATAAAACCCAACAATAAAAGCAAGGCCAGCACTTAACCCAATTGCAGTTATACCGACCGCCTCCCCGCCAATCTGCCAATACAAGATCGCAGTTATGAGGTAGAAAAGAGCTAAACCATTAAATAATTGCCAACCGACCTTCATTAATGTTTGCTCGTTTCTGCCATATGAGGATGGTGAAGATCAAAGGCTGGGCGCTCACTTCTAATTCTTGGCATAGATGTGAAGTTATGTCGCGGTGGCGGACAAGAGGTTGCCCATTCAAGTGAGCCGCCATAGCCCCAAGGATCATCAACAGTGACCTTTGGTGCATTTCTACTCTGCCAAATATTTATAAAGAATGGAATCATTGATAATGCTAATAATCCTGATCCAACAGTTGAAATCATATTCATTCCCGTGAAGCCATCAGATGCTAAGTAATCCGCATATCGGCGAGGAAAACCTTTAATTCCTAGCCAGTGTTGAATCAAGAATGTAGTGTGGAAGCCAAAGAATAATGTCCAGAAATGAATTTTACCCAGGCGCTCATCTAGCATGCGTCCGGTGAACTTTGGCCACCAGAAGTAGAAGCCAGCAAACATAGCAAACACTACGGTGCCAAATAGAACGTAATGGAAGTGAGCCACTACAAAGTAGGAGGCAGATACTGCAAAGTTAAGTGGTGGGCTTGCCAAAATAACACCAGTTAATCCACCAAATAAGAAGGTAATTAAAAAGCCGAGGACAAATAGCATTGGCGTATCAAAAGAGATTGAACCCCGCCACATAGTGCCGATCCAATTCACAAATTTAACGCCGGTAGGTATGCCGATTAAAAATGTCATAAAGGAGAAGAAGGGAAGAAGTACTTGACCGCTGGCGTACATATGGTGCGCCCAAACCGATACCGAAAGAGCTGAGATTGCAATTGTTGCTGCGATCAAACCTTTGTAGCCAAAGATTGGTTTGCGGCTAAAGACTGGCAAAATCTCAGTAGCGATTCCAAAAAATGGTAGAGCTAAAATATAAACTTCGGGGTGGCCAAAGAACCAAAATAGATGTTGCCACAACATGGCTCCGCCATTAGCTGGATCAAAGATTAAGCTGCCAAATAAACGATCAGATTCAAGTGCAAGAAATGCAGCGGCAAGTGCTGGGAAGGCTAGTAGAACCAGAATCGAAGTTAACAAAACATTCCAGGTAAAAATCGACATGCGGAACATTGTCATTCCCGGAGCTCGCATCGTAAAAATAGTTGTAATGAAGTTAACGCCACCTAGGATTGTTCCGATACCGCTAATTGCTAGACCCATCAACCAAAGATCTGCGCCAATTCCTGGTGAGTACTGTGAGTTAGATAAGGGTGCGTATGCGGTCCAACCAAAGGATGCTGCACCACCTGGTGTTAAGAAGCCGATAAAAGCCATGGTGCCACCAAATGAGTAAAGCCAATAGGACAACATGTTTAATCTTGGGAAAGCAACATCTGCAGCACCAATTTGCAGCGGCATAATCACATTAGCAAAACCAACAAATAAAGGTGTTGCAAACATCAACAACATAATGGTTCCATGCATTGTGAATACTTGGTTGTACTGCTCATTACTTAAAAATTGCATTCCTGGTCGAGTTAACTCCGCTCGCAGAGCCATTGCCAAAATTCCACCAATTAGGAACCATACAAATGAGGTGATCAGATATAGGTAACCGATTGTTTTGTGGTCGGTTGAGGTGATGAACTTTACAAACAACTTTCCCTTACTTGTAGGCACTATAGGCGCCCGCTTTAACGTAGGTCTTGGAGCGTAAGTTGTCATGGTGTTGCCGCCTTATCTATTTCATTCTGGTTTAAATCTCGTAACGACTGAATATAGGATTCATATTCGGCCGGTGTTACAACCTTTACGCTGAACAGCATCTGAGAGTGGTTTCGTCCACACAAAATATTGCACCTTCCAGGATAGGTACCTAACTTATTTGGTGTGAATTCAAGGTAATTCTCTACCCCCGGCAAATTTTGCATTTGAATCATAAAAGCGGGAATCCAAAAACCATGAACTACATCATTTGAGTTAATTGTGAATTTAACCTTTTTTCCTTGTGGTAAGTACAAGGTTGGCGGCTGAGCTGGCGTTCCCGTAACTGAAGCTGCTGGAAAATCCCCAGCCTCTTTGTAGGTGAATTGCCATGACCATTGAAAACCATTGACATCAATTATGTGTGAAACTTGCGAGTCAGGTGATACCTTAACGATTTTGCTCTCTTTAACTACTGTGAAGTAAAACAAAACCGCCACAATTAAAAATGGAATAATTATGAATGTAATCTCAATAAAATTGTTCTCTCGGGTTTGTTTTGGAAACTCTTCATTTTTCTTGCGATGAAAAACAACTGGCCACAAGATAAGTACCAGCGTTACAACTCCAACAACTGCTGCGGCAATCCAGGCACCCTGCCAAAGTGATAATGCTTCATCATTTACGCTTGTCACGCCTTGCTCAAAGCCCAGACCAGAGATTTCATCTGATGAGCAACCTGTTAAAAAGAGGCTTCCAAACAACCCCGCACTAATCTTTTTTAGGTGGCTGGGACGCATAGGGTAAGGATAACCTTGCGCCCGAGTTGGTTCTCTCCGGGAAGGTAGCGTGCAGCGGGTGGTTCGTATCACAAGCGGGTTCCAGCAAGAAGCTCCCCTTGATTTGGCGGCCGGGAAAGTTATTTCACAAGTATTTCACCAAGGTTGGCCAGACCCTGCAAAGATCAATTCTGATTCTCGCCAAACAGCGCTTTTATTAAATGAGGCTCGAAATACCTTTGCCAAACACCTTCAAGTAAGAAGTGATGAGATCGAATTTTTAGGTGAGGTGAATTTAGGGTTTCATCTTGGAATATCTGGCCTTTTAACATCTGGAAACCAATTGTTTATTTCCGAAGTTGATAAACAAGAGATCTTTGCGGTTGGCGATAATTATCAAAACGGTGGTGGTGTTCTCCACAAAGTACCAGTAAATAAATCTGGCGTGATTGCGAGTTTCGATTCATCTAGTCAGGATGTTATTTCGTGGCAGGTTGCAAATGGTGAGACTGGGATTATTTCCCTTGCTGCACCTACCGGTTCTAAAGTTTTTGCAGATTGCACATCAAGCGGTGTTGATTACCTTCCTAACTTCACATATGACACCGCTTTATTTGATAGCAGATCTTGGTATGGGCCAAGTGGCTTGGGTATTTTGATTGTAAAAGAGGGGGCGCAATGGCGTAATCCCCTGCCTCATAATGATTATCAAAAAACGCCTAACTCATTTTCGATACCCCTTGCCTTAGCAAGTGCGGTCGCATTAGAAAATTACATCTTAAAAAAGCAGGATAATTTGGGTTACCGCGAATTACTTTTAAATACTTTGGATAATGCAAAAATTGCCTACTACACCCCTAATGCAGCTAATTATCTCTCCAAGTATTTGAGCTTAGTCTTTGCAGATTTAGAGGCGGATCGATTGGTGCTCGAACTAGAGGATATGGGTTTTGCAGTTGATTCTGGATCGGCATGTAAATCAGCTGATATGGCGCCGAGTCATGTATTGCATGCTATGGGGGCGAAGACAACTGGAAATATCAGAATCACTTTTCATCTGAACACAACGATGCAGCAAGTACAAGATTTATCTGATGCGATTGTTACTACCGTAAATAAGTTGCGTGCGGTTTAACTAGCTTTGTAAATTCACAACTAAATGTTGTGAGATCTCCTCAGCGGCTGCATCTCCGTAAGCTGCTCTAAATCTGCTAAGAAAATCAGCTTTGGTGAATTTATACTCCTGCGTTCCAGTTGTCTCAAGACAGTATGTGGCCAACATAGAACCTAACTGTGCGCATCTTTCATGACCCAAGCCCCAGGAAAGTCCAGCAATAAAGCCTGAGCGAAAATTATCTCCGACTCCAGTTGGATCAACCTTTGAATCCTCCTTTGGCACAGATACATAGATCGTTTCCTTGCCGTGTTCCTCTATCTGCGCACCCTTTGATCCAAGGGTTACAACTCGAACTTGTACCCGGTCAAATAATTGTCGATCGGTCCAACCTGTTTTTTGAATCGCAAGTGCTAGCTCGTACTCATTTAAAAATAAGTACTTTGCGCCATCGATTAATTGGGCAATCTCCTCACCACTCATTCGTGCCATTTGTTGTGATGGATCAGCCGCTACTGGAATCTTTAATCGACGTGCCATATCGCTATAGCGCATCATTGCTTCGGGATCATCAGGAGAAATAACAAGTAGATCAAACTGTCCAGTCTTTGCCATGATTGGAGCTAACTCGATATTTCTGGCCTCACTCATTGCGCCCGGAAAAAATGATGCGATCTGATTTAACTCAGTATCGGTAGTCACCATAAAGGTTGCGGTGTGCAGTTTTTCTGAGACTAAAACATGGGATGTATCTACGCCGTGGCGATTTAACCAGGCCTGGTAATCAACCCAATCTTTGCCAACTGCAGCAATCAGAATTGGATTTAAGCCAAGTGCGCCCATACCAAAGGAGATATTTGCGCCGCAGCCACCACGACGAATCTCTAGGGTATCAACTAAAAAAGAGAGGGAAACCTTTGCTAAGGAGCCAGCAACTAGTGAGTCGGTGAACTTTCCGTTAAAGCTCATGATGTGGTCGCCACCCACGGAGCCAGCGATAGCAACTCTCATTTTAAATTAATTTTTTAAGGATTAAATATTAATTAAAGGAATCACCACATGCACATGAACCACCGGCATTTGGATTATCAATAGTGAAGCCCTGTTTTTGAATAGTATCTACAAAGTCAATTGAGGCGCCCATTAAGTAAGGAGTGCTCATCTTGTCGGTGACAACCTTGACCGCTCCAAATTGAGTGATGGTGTCACCCTCTAAGGCACGATCATCAAAGTAAAGTTGGTATCGCAAACCAGAACATCCACCAGGTTGAACAGCAACTCGCAGGGCTAAGTCATCTCGGCCCTCTTGTCCTAACAAAGCGGCAACTTTTTCAGCTGCAACTGGTGTCAGTGAAATGCCTGCCGATGTAATTTTTACATCTGTCGCTGGTGATGCATCTGTGCTCATCTTGATCCATTTCTATCGGTTTAAACTCTTTGAACTATTACCACCGATACGGTGGTAACTCCTATAGGGCAAGGTTACTAGTGAATCAAGATAAATGTCTCCTTGAAAGCCTGAAGCCTTTAGGATTGGTACATGAGTTTGACTGAACTACTTTTGCTTGGTCAAGAGGGTGATCCAAAAAGTGAGCGTGGCGTCTCATGCGATGGGCAGTTGCCATCAGCTAGTGATCCAAAACTGGTAGAGCGAGCGATCAAAGCACGCGCCAGCCTTGGTGATCAGGTAATGATTTTGGGACACCATTACCAACGTGATGAGGTAATTGATTTTGCCGATATCCGAGGCGACTCATTTAAGTTGGCGCAAGCTGCTGCAGATAACCCTGATGCTAATTGCATCATCTTCTGTGGTGTGCATTTCATGGCAGAAAGTGCTGATATTTTAACTAAGTCTTCACAGCAAGTTATCCTGCCCGATCTTTCCGCAGGTTGTTCGATGGCAGATATGGCCACAGCAGTTCAAGTAAATGATTGCTGGGCACAACTTGAAAAATTAAATTTAACAGGTAAAACAACTCCGATTACCTACATGAACTCATCCGCTGCGATAAAGGCTTTCACTGGGAAGAATGGTGGCGCAGTATGTACCTCATCAAATGCAGAGCGTGCAATGAGGTGGGCATTTGAGAAGGGTGAAAAGATTTTATTTCTGCCCGATCAACATCTAGGCCGAAATACTGCAGTTTTAAAGTTGGGCTTATCTCTTGATGATTGTGTTGTTTGGAACCCTTGGAAACGCAATGGTGGATTAACAGATGAAGAGGTTAAAAGAGCTAAGGTAATTTTATGGCGTGGGCATTGCTCAGTTCACGGCAGATTTAGCTTAGATAACATTAAAGATGCTCGCAGTAAATTGGCTGGGGTAAAAATACTTGTTCATCCAGAGTGTCAGCATGAGGTGGTGGCTGCCGCCGATGTTGTTGGCAGCACTGAGATGATTATTCAAACTGTTCAGCAATCACCAGCAGGTTCGAGTTGGGCGATTGGAACTGAATTGAACTTGGTACAGAGATTGGCTAATGAGAATCCTGAGAAAAATGTGATATTTCTTGATAAAACTATCTGCTACTGCAGCACAATGAATCGGATCGATTTACCACACCTAGTTTGGGCAATGGAGTCATTGGTCGCAGGCAAGGTAGTTAACCAAATCTCGGTTAACCCCGACACAGCGATGCATGCAAAAGTTGCACTAGATCGAATGTTGGCTCTACCTTAGCCGCATGAGCAAAGCTGAAGAGAAAAAGAGTGTTGGCAAAAAAGGCAAACCAACGCCAAAGCGCAAAGAGGCAGAGGCAAAAACAAAGAGTTCAATTCTCTCTCCTAACGCATCATCATCTGATAAGAAAAAATTAAAGGCGCAATCTCGAGCTCGACGTTTGGAATCACGTGCTGCTTTTATGCGTGGCGAGGAGAGTGCTCTTCCACCAAGAGATAGAGGGCCGGCCAAGAGATTTATTCGAAATTATGTTGATAGCCGACGAACAATCTCAGAGTATTTTTTAGTTTTGATTATGTTTGTTTTATTCCTAACAATTATTCCAAACCCAACCATTCAAATCTTCGCGATCGCTGTGATGTACTCCGCCATGCTTTATGCCGCTGTTGATGGTTTTTTATTAGCCCGCAGGATGAAGAAGTTAATTACTCTGAAATATCCTGGTGAATCGCTTCGCGGTGTCGGTATGTACGCCTGGTTGAGATCAACTCAAATGCGCAGATTAAGAGCACCTGCGCCACAGGTAAAGGTTGGCGACAAGGTTAATTAAGCGCGAGGTTTTGGCGAGATTGTCTTGCTTGGATCTTTCTCTGCAATACCGCCAATCGCCTGATCGATCTCACTCATAATCGAAGGATCTAACTTAACTCCGCTCGCCTTCACATTCTCTTTGATCTGTGTTGGCTTGGTTGCGCCAATTATGGAGCTAGAAACATTTGGATTTTGTAGTACCCAAGCAATTGCCAACTGGGCTGGTGTTAAATCAACCTTCTTTGCAATTGGAATTAATTTCTGAACAGCTGTAAGTACCTGATCATTCATAAATCTTGAAATCATATCTGCGCCACCTTTTTTATCGGTAGCCCTTGATCCAGCCGGCGCTTTCTTGCCTGGCAGATACTTGCCAGTTAACACACCCTGTCCAATTGGCGACCAAACTATTTGGCCGATCCCCTCTTTTTCAGAGAGTGGAATTACCGCTGCTTCAATTACGCGCCAAAGCATTGAGTACTGTGGTTGGCTAGAAACAAATCGGTTGTACCCCTTTGCATCCTGAATCTTCAGTGCCGCTGCAATTTGTTCTGCATTCCACTCTGAGAATCCGATGTAGTGAACCTTGCCCTGTCGGATGAGATCATCAAATGCGCTGAGAGTTTCTTCTAATGGAGTTTCATAATCAAAGCGATGTGCCTGGTAAAGATCTATGTAATCCGTCTTTAATCTTTTAAGTGAAGCGTTGCATGATTCAACAATATGCTTACGGGAAAGTCCGCGATCATTTTTTCCAGTACCGGTAGGCCAGTAAACCTTGGTAAAGAGTTCGTAGCCTTCACGCCGATAACCTTTGAGCGCCTTACCTAAGACTGACTCTGCCTTTGTGCCGGCATAAACATCGGCGGTGTCATAACTTGTGATCCCTTGGTTGAAAGCCTCTTTAACACATTTGATTGCCGCTTCTGCTTCTACTTGCGAGCCGTGGGTAATCCAATTTCCATAGGTAATCTCAGATACATACATTCCAGTACTGCCAAGTCGTCTATGTTCCATATTTGAACCTTACTTTAAAAATGGATTAAGGCAATATTTGAAGTTGGATTATCGGTGATTGGTAGGCGTGGCTGATTGGTTACCCTATTTTTCGATCTAGGATATGGCTACCTGGTTCAATCAGGTAAAAAGTGAATATTGAAATAAAAGCAGTAAAGGTTGAAAGCTAGGGGAAGTCGGTGCAAAACCGACGCTGACCCGCAACCGTGAAAATCAAAGTATCAATATTTGATTTAAGTCGGATTACCTACTTTCTTCTTGATCTATCCAACCGTCGAGGATTACGGTGCGGAGAAACTCATTGGCTTGAGTCTCTTTTGCCCTCGTAAGACTCTCATCCAAGAGAGGCTTAACATGAATAAATCAATTAGTAAGAAAAATCAACAACTTCGAATTGGGCTGGTTGTAATAATCACCGCCCTATCCCCGCTTACCTTAATTAACTCAGCATCTGCTGATAAGGGTTATCGATACTGGGGCTACTTTCAAGCAGCACCAGGAAGTAATACTTGGGTTGCGGCAATGACCGGCCCAACTGTTGAACTTAAAGATGGTGCAGTAGAAGGTCACTCTTTCAGCATCAGCAATGCAGAGGTTCCAGCGGTTGCACCTAGTAGTACCGCAGATTTTGCAACCTTGTGTGCCGATACTCCAGCTGCAGCTGGCAAGATCAGAGTTGGCTTAGTGATTAATTTTGGTGAAGCCAATATCGCCCCCAGCGGTGAGGTGCCACCAAAGGCAATCTCAACTTGTGCGCTAGTAAAGAGTGGCGCAACCGGTGTTGATGTACTTAATACCGCAGTTACAGTAAGAAATGACAGTAGCGGTTTGCTTTGCGGAATAGAGGGTTATCCAGCCACTGAGTGTGCGCCCGAGGTTGATATGCCAATTGCGCAAGCGGTTGCTACAGGCGAGAATCCATCTGATCTATCTTCAACCGATGAGTTTAGTTTTGCACCAACACTTGCGGTGGCGTTAGCGGCATTATTTGGAATCTTGCTGACAGTCGCTATCAAAAAGCGTAAGCAACTCTAGTTAACTTCATAAAGGCTTAAAGAGTAGAGTTGAAATGAATTCAGCGACCTGGTGGATTTGGTCTATCGCGCTGGCTGCAGCAGCTCTTCGGGGTGGTGAGAATCTAATATTGATTATCACCATCCTGATCTTTATTTTCATCGTAGCTAAGCGGGGTACAGATACCTTGTGGGGTCGATCATTTAACTTTGCCCTACAAATAGCCATCTCCGCCATGGTAATTAGATTTATCTTTGCGGTAATTATTGGAACCTACCTGCCAGGTAATGTTGTTTTTACCCTTCCGCAACTACAAATGCCACAGTGGTTAGCGGGGGTAAGAATTGGTGGAGAGGTAACTGAACAAAGATTGCTTTCGGTGCTGGATGAAAGTTTAACCTTTGCTTTAATTGTGATTGCCTTCGGCGCCGCAACTGCACTCTCCTCTCCTATCCAAATAATCAAAATGATGTCCAAACGTTTGTACTTATTTGGCGTCACTCTAATTATTGCCTTTTCAGTTCTACCGCAAATTCTCGCCTCCTATCAACGTGTAAAAATGGCCCGTAAATTTCGAGGTGAGGCAAAGATAAATCTTAGGAATTTCAACAAAGTTCTTACCCCCGTCTTGGAAGAGAGCTTAGAAAGAGCGATAGATCTATCTGCGGCGATGGAGAGCAGAGGTTTTGGTTACAGTAAGAAACCAACCTCATACCGTGCAGAGAGCTTCACCTTTGTTGATTATTTAGTGGTTGCGCTGAGTATCTACCTATTGATCTTCCTGCCCACCCTGATTTCAACTGTTGGATTCTCTTTGGTAATTCCTATCTTTACGTTGTTCGCAATGGTTCCGTTGCTATTAACTAAACCTATGGCGGTAAAAATATGATCTCATTTTCCAACGTCTCATTGGTCTATCCCAACTCAAGAAAAACAATCTTAGAAAACCTTACCTTCACGGTTAATGAGAGTGAATTAATTTTAATTATCGGCTTAACTGGTGCCGGCAAAAGTAGTTTCATGAAGTTAATTAATGGGCTAATCCCACATCACACCTCAGGCATTTTGAGTGGCGAAATCATTGTTGCTGGACAATCAATCAACCAACTTAAGCCAGGCCAGCTATCTGGAATTATTGGAATTGTTGGTCAGAATCCATTGAATGGTTTTGTGACTGATCAGGTGGAGGATGAGATTGCATTTGGATTAGAAACAAATGGAATTGAACGATCTGTAATTCGGCGTAGAGTTGAAGAGGTTATTGATTTATTGGGCTTGCAACCGATTAGAAAGCGAAGCTTATCTACCCTCTCAGGTGGCGAGCAGCAAAGAGTTGCAATCGCTTCCGCCCTTGTAATGAATCCCAAGGTTCTAGTTCTTGATGAACCAACCAGTGCGCTAGATCCAGTTGCGGCTGAAGAGGTGCTAGCCATCATTAACAAGCTAGTTCACGATCTTGGCCTGACGGTAATAATGGCTGAACATAAGTTAGAGCGAGTTATACATTTTGTTGATCGAATTGTTCTAGTGCAAGGTGATGGCCAGGTTGAAATTGGTTTGCCCCAAGAAATTAT
>WLHY01000020.1 GCA_009702465.1 Actinomycetota bacterium | reverse complement strand
CTTTCCATCGAGGATCCATTTGCAGAGGATGATTGGTCAGCTTGGCAGCAATTTATGCAGGTTGCACCAAAGAGATTGCAAGTATTAGGTGATGATTTACTTACTACTAACTTAAATCGATTAAACAAGGCGATCGCTGAAAATAGTGCAAATGCGATCTTGATTAAAGCTAATCAAAATGGCTTAGTTACCTCGACGTTAAATGTATTAAAGCAAGCACGTGCAAACAACTTCAACACTGTCGTTTCAGCACGCTCTGGTGAAACAGAGGACTCATGGCTAGCTGATCTCGCTACCGGCTGGCGCGCAGGTCAGATCAAGGTTGGTTCAACTCATGGTTCAGAGCGCACAGCAAAGTGGAATCGATTGTTAGAGCTAGAGGCAACTGAAGAGAGTAGCTTTGCTAATCCTTTTAATTAAGTATTAGTGCGAGTGACGTGGCACGTAATCGCCACTGCTGCCAACTAGGAAATCAAGATCTGCACCAAGGTGTGCTTGTTGCACATGCTCGATATACATCTTGCTCCAGCCACGCTTTGCCTTAGGTTCAGGTGCAACCCATGCTGCTTTGCGCTTTGCTAGCTCTTCCTCTGAGACAAGTAAATTTAATTTACGGTTAGGTACATCTAACTCAATCTCATCACCGCTTTGTACAAAGGCAAGTGGTCCACCAGCTGTAGATTCAGGTGAAACGTGAAGTACAACCGTTCCATATGCAGTTCCACTCATACGAGCATCAGAGATACGGACCATATCTGTAATACCTTGTTCTAAAATTTTCTTTGGCATCGGCATATTGCCTACCTCTGGAAAGCCTGGATAACCCTTTGGGCCGGAGTTTCGTAATACCAAAATGGTATCTGGGGTTACTGGAAGATCAGCATCATCTGCCACCTTCAAATAATCTTCAATCTCATCAAAGACAAGCGCTTTACCTTTATGAGTTAATAGATGTGGTGATGCTGCTGAAACTTTAATGATTGCACCATTTGGAGCCAAAGATCCACGAACTACTGCAATGCCAGCACCAGCTGCCTGGAATGGCTTTTCAACTGGAGTAATTACCTCTTTATTCCAATTCTCTGCGCCATCAATATTCTCTCTAACGCTTTTGCCAGTAACGGTAATGTGATCGGTGTGAATTAACTTTGAAATCTCCTGCATAACAGTTGGTACGCCGCCCGCATCAAAGAAATCCTCCATTAAGAATTTTCCAGATGGCATCATGTTAGAAATAACCGGCACATCACGCGCTAACTTGTCGAAATCATCAAGGTCAAGTGGCACGCCAACTCGGCCAGCGATGGCAAGTAGGTGAACTACTGCATTTGTGGAACCACCAATTGCTGCCAGAATTTTGATCGCATTTTCAAATGCTTTGCGGTTTAGTACCTTTGATGGACGAAGATCATCTTCCACCATCTTTACAATTCGACGGCCGGAAAGATGAGCAAGCGCAAATTTGCGAGAATCAACCGCTGGAATTGCAGCAGCTCCTGGCAGTTGCATTCCAAGTGCTTCCATTACACATGCCATCGTTGAAGCGGTTCCCATTGTGTTACATGAGCCTTGGCTTCGTGCTGAGCATGACTCCATCGCCATAAACTCTTCAAAAGAGATCTTTCCGCTGCGAACTTGCTCGCTGTACTTCCAAACTAAGGTTCCAGAACCAACCGCTTCACCGCGGTAGCGGCCATTAAGCATTGGTCCACCGGTAATCATGATTGCTGGAAGATCAACACTTGCAGCTCCCATTAATAATCCAGGAGGTGTCTTGTCGCAATTACCAAGTAGGACAACACCATCTAATGGGTGGGAGCGGATTAACTCTTCAACCTCCATCGCCAACATATTGCGATAAAGCATTGTGGTTGGTCGTTGTAGTGGCTCACTTAATGACATAGCTGGGAACTCAAGTGGAAAACCACCGGCCTCCCAAACTCCGCGCTTTACCGACTCTGCAACATCCTTCAAAGATCCATTGCAAGGATTTAACTCTGACCATGTATTGGCAATTCCGATTACTGGACGGCCATCAAAAACATCTGGCGCATAACCTTGATTACGAAGTCGTTCGCGGTGGATATAACCACCCTTATCTTTTAAACCAAACCAATATTGACTACGGCGATCAAACTTTTCTTCGCTCAAGAGATGCTCCCGCGGGTTGTGTTAGAGTTTTGCCATATCGTAGTTGAAAACCCCAAATAGGCTAAATCTGATCATTTACTGAGATTGATTAAACCTAAATCACTAAGGAGCAGATATGAAGATCGCACGATTAGGTGAAATTTATAAGGAGAAACCCGCTGTAGTCGTAAGTGAAACAGAGGCGGTCTTTGTTGATGATCTAATCAGTGATTGGAGTCGCACCGAGCTGGAAAATGGCGCCCTAGATAAGGTGGCAAAGGCTGATCTTTCAAATCGGCCAAAGGTAAAGCTCTCAGATTTCAGATTTGGCTCACCAGTTGCAAGACCGACAAAGGTTATTTGTGTTGGCTTAAATTACGCAAAGCATGCAAAAGAGACAGGCATGGCAGCCCCTGCTGAGCCAGTAATCTTTATGAAGGCACCAGATACTGTAATTGGTGGCAATGATCAGATTGTGGTTCCACCTAACTCTGCCAAAACAGATTATGAGGTAGAGCTTTGTGTTGTAATAAAGAAAAATGCCTTGTACTTAAAATCTCCGGAAGAGGCTGCCGATTACATCTTGGGTTATACAGTTTCGCAAGATGTTTCAGAGCGTCACTGGCAGGTTGAGCGCAGCGGTCAATGGGTAAAGGGAAAATCATTTCCATCATTTAACCCAATGGGTCCTTGGATTGTTACCGGTGATGAACTAAAAGCAAATGGATTTAATCCAAGCAATCTACAACTATCTTGCACAATTGATGGTGAGGTCCGACAAAACTCAAATACCGATGATCTAATCTTTGGTATCAATCACTGTATTTGGTACATCACACAATTTATGGAGCTAAAGGCTGGCGATGTGATTAATACTGGTACCCCCGAAGGTGTTGGTATGGGCTTTAAGCCAGAGAAATTCCTAAAGGGTGGCGAGAAGATTGTTACAACTATTGAAGGAATTGGCACAATCACTAACTCAGTAATTAATTACAAATAATTAATTCAAAGTGATTAGATCGCTTTAGCGCTTCTTTCGCCATTAACAACCCGCTCAATTCCATAAGGATTGGCGTTTTGTAGCTGCGCTGGTAATTGATTATCTGGGAAGTTTTGATAAACAACTGGGCGCACAAAGCGGTAGATCGCATCCAAGCCCACTGATGTGGTGTGGGTAGATGAGGCTGGCCATTGACCACCATGATTTTGTGCAGCTGTAACAGATACTGCAGTTGGAAAGCCATTCCAGATAACTCGGCCAGCTAATTGAGTTAATTGATTTACTAGATCACTAACATTTTCAGTTGCACCTGCATGTAGCGCAGCTGTTAATTGACCCTCCATCGCCTTAGCAACAGTTAAAAATTGATCAAATGGGGCGCGGATAATTACAGAGGTTGGGCCAAAGTGCTCTTCCAATAGATCATGATGATTTTTAACATCTGCCCAATCAACGACAAAGATGGTTGGTGTGACACCAAAGCCATCTGCATTATTTACACCGGAGATAACTTTTAATCCAGCAGATTTTGCTAACTTGCCGGTGCTATCGCTAAATCTACTTGCGATCCCTTCATTTAAAAGTGGCCCAACCTTTTGTGAAGCTACATACTCTTCTACTTGCGCAATAAATTTATCGCCGTTGCTATCGGCTGGCACAATAATAATTCCAGGCTTTGTGCAAAATTGGCCGCTACCAAGTAGGGCTGAATCCATAGCAGCTTTCGCTAACTCATCCGCTTTTTCAGATAAGGCGGTTGGTGTGAAGAAAACTGGATTTAATGAACCCATCTCTGCATAAACTGGAATTGGTACTGCTCGCTCTTGGGATAACTTAATTAACAACTTCCCAACTAAACCTGAACCGGTAAATCCAATTGCAGTTATCGCTGGTGCCTGTGCCAACCAATGGGTAATTTGTGGATTTGTTCCATGCACAATTGCAAATAGATCCTTAGATAAGCCTTGGGATTGAATTGCAGAGATAACCGCTTCGTAAACTAATTGCGATGTATTTGGATGGGATGGATGAGCCTTAACAACTACTGGACAGCCCGCCGCTAACGCTGATGCGGTGTCGCCACCAGCAACTGAAAAAGCTAATGGAAAATTACTTGCCGCAAATACCGCAACAACTCCCAATGGTTGTTGGGTTTTACGTAAATCAGGTCTAGCTACTGGTTGAAAATCAGGATCTGCTAAATCAATAATCGGCAGTAAATGCCCACCTTTTTTAACAAGTGTGGCAAATGCACGTATTTGAATAACAGTTCGCATAACCTCACCAGTTACTCGTGGCATAGGAAGTGCGGTCTCTTGATGAGCCATCTGCGCTAAATTTTCCTTTTGCGCCTCAATTGAATCAGCAATTGCATTTAACAAGGCCGCTCTCTTGCTTGGATCACTCTGTGCTAATTGTGCTTTAACGGCATCTGCAGCTTTGATCGCATTTAAAACTTGGGCTTGATCCCACTCGATGATCTCTTGGCCAACGGCTTGGGCGGTTGCTGGATTTTGGGCGGTAAATGTTTTGCTCATCTGCAAATCTTAACTGCTAATTAAGTAAGTTAGTTAATTAGTAACGTGGTGCATTTCGTGTGCGCTCAACCTTTGGCTTGCGCTGATTGCGCTTGCTCCAACAGATACTATGCCAGTGCCGGCGAGTTTCTGCATCATGCTCTAGCCAGGCAACGGTATGTGGAGTTGCCATTGGAATTACCTGATCACAGCCTGGGCAGCGATACGGTTTATTTGAAGATGAGCCGGTAATTTTTCTAACCACATAAATACCATCACCATGTTCTTCGATCTCATCCTCAATTTTTGATGATGTGATCTCTCGCTCATTATTTATGCGAGAAGTTTTACTCGCACTCTTTTTTTTACGTGGACTCACAGCCCTATTCTTGCAGTTCGACTTCCTCAATGAAGACAAAGTAAGGCAGGATGTTGCCATGAGCACAAACACAAAGCCAGCGATTGAGATCAGCGGTCTGATCAAACGGTATGGCCAGAAGGTGGCGGTAGATGGCATCGACCTTACTGTTTATCAAGGTGAGATCTTTGCGCTTCTTGGGCCAAATGGTGCTGGCAAGACAACTACTGTAGAAATTTTGGAGGGGTTTAGAAATTTAAGTGGTGGCAAGGTCAGAGTTTTAGATTTTGATCCAGCAACAACAGGTGAGGCAGGGCGCAAATGGCGCAATAAAATCGGAATTGTTTTGCAATCCACAACTGATGCAGCTGATCTTTCAGTACAAGAGACAGTTGAACACTTCTCGCATTACTATGAAAATCCCCGAAATGTTGATGAGGTAATTGATGAGGTTGGTCTGCGTGAGAAGGCTAAGGAGTTAGCTAGAAATCTATCTGGTGGTCAGCGACGACGGTTAGATGTAGCGCTTGGAATTATTGGCTCACCTGAGCTGCTATTTCTAGATGAACCAACAACTGGCTTTGATCCAGAAGCCCGCAGAGCATTTTGGGATTTGCTAAATAAATTGCGCGGTGAGGGAACAACTATTTTCTTAACTACCCATTATCTAGATGAGGCGGAGGCGCTGGCCGATCGAGTTGGCGTGATAACTGCGGGCAAGATCATTGAGATTGCCACACCTGCCACCCTCGGAGATCGAGGCAATGCACCCGCCCGAATCACCTGGCTAGAGAATGGCCAGATGCAGGAGTTAGAAACATCAGAGCCGACCGCAGAGTTGAAAAAACTTAGCACCCGATTTAATGGTGAAATTCCACAACTGCAAGTAATTCGGCCAAATCTTGAGGATATCTATCTACGGATGATTGGTGAGAATAGATGAAAACTTTGAAGTTAGGTTTACTGCGCGGGCGCATGGAGGTAAAGGTATTTATGCGCGGGCGAGAGTCGGTTGTCTTTACCTTACTGTTCCCAGTGATCTTGCTTTTTATCTTTGGTTCAGTATTTCAAAATACTATCGCCCCCGGCGTAACCTTTAGCCAATACTTTGTAGCTGGCATGATTGCATCAGGTTTAGTAAATACCGGTTTTCAACAACTTGCGATAACCATCCCAATGGAGCGAGAGTTTGGCACCTTAAAACGTTTACGTGGTCGACCAATCTCAGTATCGGCATACTTCATTGGTAAGGCTTACTTAGTAACTATCTTGATGATTTTACAAACCGCACTGCTTTTAGGTTTTGGTGCAGCATTTTTTGGGTTAGATATACCAACCACTTCAGGAAAGTGGATCACCTTCACCTGGTTAATTCTCTTGGGCAGTGCATGTTCTACCGTTTTAGGTATCGCCTTCTCTGTAGTACCAAAGAGTGGCCGTGGTGCTTCAGCGATTGTTTCGCCAATAGTAATTATTTTGCAATTTTTCAGCGGCGTCTTCTTTGTCTTTAGTGAGCTGCCAATTTGGATGCAACAATTTGCCGCACTCTTCCCACTGAAATGGCTTACTCAAGGCATGAGATCTGTATTTTTACCAGAGTCATTTGCCACCCAAGAGGTAGCGGGTAATTGGGAGCTTGGCCGAACGGCAATCATTTTAACTTTATGGTTAATTATTGGACTTATCCTCTCGATTAAAACCTTTAAATGGAGCGAAGAATGAGATCAAATAAGGTAATTGCAATCCTCCTAGCAATCTCAGTTGCAATGAGTTTCTCAATCTCTGCTGTTCAAGCAGCGACACCAACCGCTAAAGCAACACCTAAGCCAACCGCTAAAGCAACTGTAAAACCCACCGCTAAAGCCACTCCAACTAAGAAGGCTGTTACAACTAAAAAAGCTGTTACAACAAAGAAGCCGGTTGTGAAGAAGAAAAAGGTTGTGAAAAAGACAGCAACTCCAATTCCATCACCATCACCAGTTTGGCCGCCAGTTAAATTTACGGAGAATAAGGGTGTTTACGCAAAGATTCCTACCGGCAAAGAGATTATTGGTTTGATCTCAGCAAAGAGTGGCCTAGCAACAGATGTACAAAAGTGTGAGACAAATGCATGCGGTGCTGTAATTGTTGCTGCAGAGTTCACCTGCCAGTGGTGGGAGATTAAATCAACGGTAATGGCGCCAGATCCTAATGATCCAAAGCGACAAGTTTTATTGGGAACATTACGAACAACCTATGGCCTGCTTAAACCAAAAACATATGCAAATATTTTGTTAATTAGTGATGAGGCTTTGTACACACCAGGCTCACTTGATCCAACAACTGGCGTAGTCGGAGCGCCCGTGCTTCGACCAGGAATTACCGTTGGCAATATATCTGCAATCTGTCATAAGTCAGCGACAGATGAAAAATTGCCTAGCAATACCTATCTATCTGTTCGCTAATTAGCGATTAGCTCCTGGAACCCACAGCTCATCGCCCACACCCTTATTTACATAACGAGCTAATACAAAGAGTAGATCAGATAAGCGATTTAAATACTTAGCAGATAATGGATTTACTCCGCCACCAAAGCTATGAATTGCATGCCAGGTTGTTCGCTCAGCCCGTCTGGTAACTGTCCGAGCAACATGCAATAAGGCAGCTGCTGGTGTTCCGGATGGAAGTACAAATGATTTAAGTGGTTGTAGTTCAGCGTTGTACTTATCGATTTGTGCCTCGATAAACTCAACTTGCGATTCTAATACTCGCAGTGGCTCATGCTCTGGCTTATCAACTACTGGAGTACAAAGATCGGCGCCAACATCAAACATATCATTTTGAATTCTTACTAATAATTTCATGATCTCTGCATCAACTAATTGACCTAAAGCTAGAACTACACCGATTGAGGAGTTTGCTTCATCGACAGTTGCATACGCTTCAAGTCGAGGATCATTTTTCGAGGTTCGGCTCATATCCCCCAAAGAGGTAGTGCCATCATCGCCAGTTTTTGTATAAATCCGAGTTAAATTAACCATAACCGCACCTTAGTCCAGCATTACTGGTTGGGCAATTACAATAACTCTTATGGAACGATTTCGGGTAGTTGGTGGTGCCCGACTTTCTGGAGTTGTAAAGGTAGCTGGTGCGAAAAACTCCGCTCTGAAATTGATGGCGGCCACACTGCTTGCGCCAGGAAAAAGCACCATCACAAATCTGCCCAATATTGCAGATGTTGATTACATGGCAGAGTTATTAACTCGCCTTGGGTGCACCGTCAAAATTGATATGGCGCAATCGCAGGTAAGTATTGATGTGCCAGAACAAATTGCATTTCGCGCTGATTATGATTTAGTAAGAAAGTTACGGGCATCAATCAATGTGTTAGGGCCTTTACTTACCAGAGTTAAAAAAGCTGAGGTAGCTCTGCCAGGTGGTGACGCAATTGGATCTCGCGGATTAGATTTTCATATTGATGGCTTAACTCAAATGGGTGCACAAGTTCACTCAGAACATGGTTATGTAATTGCAGAGGCGCCAACTGGATTAACTGGTGCTGCTATCACCTTAGATTTTCCAAGTGTTGGTGCAACTGAAAATATAATGACAGCAGCTACCTTGGCAAAGGGTGTAACTACTATTGATAATGCGGCACGCGAACCAGATGTGGTTGATCTTGGTGAGTTTTTAATTGCGATGGGTGCAAAGATTTCTGGCTTGGGATCTCACACCATCGAGATAACTGGCGTTGCTAATTTAAAGCCAGCAACACATGCTACTTTGCCAGATCGAATTGTTGCCGGTACCTGGGCCTTTGCCGCTGCCATGACAAGAGGTGACATAACAATTGAGAATGGCAGAGCAGATCATCTAGAGCTGCCACTTGATAAGTTGGTTGCAGCTGGTGCGGTAGTTACAACAACTAAAGATGGATTTAGAGTAAAGATGGATCGGCGACCATCATCAGTTGATGTAGCCACACTTCCCTACCCTGGATTTCCAACAGATTTACAACCGATGGTGATTACCTTAAATGCAATTGCAGATGGCACCTCATTGGTTACGGAAAATGTCTTTGAAGGTAGATTTATGTTTGTTAATGAGTTGCTTAGATTAGGTGCCAAGATTGCAGTAGATGGTCATCATGCAGCGATTACTGGAATTGAACAGTTGTCGGCAGCACCAGTTGCAGCAACAGATATTCGAGCAGGTGCTGGCTTGGTGTTAGCCGCACTGGTCAGCGATGGTGAGACCATAATTGAGGATGGATTTCACATTGATCGTGGCTACCCAGATTTTGCAAAGCAGTTAACTCAATTAGGTGCTGATGTCACAAGAATCTAACGGTATGGAGCACAACCATCCAGATCGAAACCTTGCACTCGAATTGGTTCGAGTAACGGAAACGGCAGCGGTTGCTGCATCTGCTTGGGTAGGTCGCGGTGACAAGGATGCCGCTGATGGCGCAGCTGTTGCTGCGATGCGCAAGATGATAAATACCGTTGATATGCAGGGTGTAATTGTGATTGGCGAGGGTGAAAAAGATAACGCCCCGATGTTGCACAATGGTGAAGCGGTTGGAAATGGCAATGGACCAGAGTGTGATGTAGCGGTTGATCCAATTGATGGCACCACTCTTACATCCGCTGGTTTAAATGGCGCAGTAAGTGTGATTGCACTTGCCCCTCGCGGATCAATGTTTGATCCAAAGGATGTTTACTACATGAACAAGATTGTTACAGGAGCTGAGGCGGCATCAGTTATTGATATCACCGCACCAGCTGGTGAAAATGTTCGTCGGGTAGCAAAGGCAAAGGGTGTAGATGTCAGTGATATAACTGTGATTGTGTTAGATCGCCCCCGCCATGATGATTTGTTAAAGGAGTTACGAGCAGCAGGGGCACGAATTAGATTAATTAGAGATGGCGATGTAGCAGCAGCGATTGAAACCGCTAGACCAAATACTGGAATTGATATCTTGATGGGAATTGGTGGCACTCCAGAAGGAGTTGTAACTGCAGCGGCAATGCGAGCTCTCGGTGGTGTTATTCAGGGACAACTGCATCCACGCAGTGATGGCGAGCGCCAATCCGCTAAAAATGCTGGTTATGATCTATCTAAGGTTTACACCACAAATGATTTAGTTTCATCTGATGATGTCTTCTTTTCTGCAACCGGAATTACCGATGGTGAGTTGTTAAAGGGTGTTAGACATACCGCATTTGGTGCAGTTAGCCACTCATTAGTTATTAGAGGCAGATCAAAGACTGTTCGAATTATTGAGACTGAGCACCGATTTAATTAAGCTTTAAATCAAAGGTTTTGTTAATAAATTAATTAGCGCTCTCACCCAAAATAGAGACTCGGTTATTTGCAACTGAAATAAAGCCGCCATGAATTACAAAATCATTGGTTGATCCATCGGCAGCCTTAATTGAGACGGTGCCATCGGCAAGTACCCCAAGAAGTGGTGCGTGATCAGGAAGAACTCCAAGCTCTCCTTCTAGTGTGCGCGCAGATACCATTTTCGCCTC
Organism: Actinomycetota bacterium; assembly: GCA_009702465.1. Taxonomy (GTDB): domain Bacteria; phylum Actinomycetota; class Actinomycetes; order Nanopelagicales; family Nanopelagicaceae; genus Nanopelagicus. The sequence continues at coordinate 135 of WLHY01000020.1, read as the reverse complement.
ACCAGACCACACCCGCTTCTCCGGGGTAACTACCTCAACTCTTAACATCGCCATTTGTTCTGTCCTACTTAGGACTTAGCCAACTCTGCTGCTTTACGTTCCACATCATCTAAGCCACCACACATAAAGAATGCT
>WLHY01000002.1 GCA_009702465.1 Actinomycetota bacterium | reverse complement strand
GCGCTAGGTTCAGTGAAAGGAAAGTAAGATGGACGCAATCTGGTTTTTACACCCTCGCCAAAAATACTTTTGGCAAAGTAATCCAATGTGCCCTTTAGATCCGCCATCGTAATATTTTCATCAATTACTAAACCCTCTACTTGATGGAAGACTGGCGTATGAGTGGCATCTAGTTCATCAGCTCGATAAACCTTACCTGGACAGATAACGTAGATAGGTGGCTTTTGATCCAACATTGTTCTTATCTGAACTGGTGAGGTGTGTGTCCGTAACACCAATTTAGCTTCTAATGGTTCGATGAAGAATGTGTCTTGCATAGTACGAGCTGGATGATCCGCCGGAATATTGAGAGCATCAAAATTTAACCACTCTGATTCAAGCTCTGGACCCTCTTTGATTTCATAACCTATTCCTAAGAAGAGATCCGATATCTCATTTGATAACAATGTCAGCGGATGCAACCCACCTGGAAGCGATTGGCGATTGGGTAAAGTGATGTCTACCCGTTCAGTAAGGAGTGCATGCGCATCCTTTTCTCTCTCTAAACTCTCATTCTTCGCGGAAAAAATTTGATTGAGATTGCTCCTTGCGGCACCAATAATTTTTCCAAATTGAGCGCGTTGTTCTGCGCTTAGTGAACCCAATCTTTGATTGGATTTAGCGAGCGGTGATTTATCTCCAATAAAATCTATTTTGACCTGTTTTAAATCCTCTAAATTTTTAGCCGCATTAATCGCAGCGATAGCAACCTTTTCATCACTCTTGATCTGTTCCTCGGTAAAGAGGGTGTCATCTGAGGGACTCATAATCTGCGAAGCCTACTAATTAAGACCTACTAAATGCATGAGGATTGAGGCAGCGCTGGATACATTTAATGATTCGGCATGGCCCTTCATCGGGATCTGAAGCTTTTTCACCGATTCTGGAAGGGCCGGTAAACCACGAGCCTCATTTCCAAAAATCCAAATACTGTTTTTCTGGCAGCGCTGCACATACTCATTGTTGAGTATCTCTTGACCATCAACAGCAAGTGCATGAAGTTCAAAATCTTGAGCGCGAGCCTCATCAATAAATTGATTAATCTCGATGTCGGCGATCACCGGAATATGCCAAAGAGAACCCACAGTGGCCCTGACTGTTTTAGGATTAAATATATCTACCGAGTTGTCTGAGAAAATTACTGCATCAAAGCCACAAGCATCAGCGGTTCTGATCACTGTTCCGGCATTTCCAGGATCCTGAATCTGCCAAAAATAAGCAATCTTGCTCGGGGCACTTCGCCAAAGATCCTCAATCTTTAAAGATTTAGTTGAACAGAGAGCCAGAATCCCCTGAGGTGATTGGGAATCAGCCATCTCATTCATAACCTGATCTGTTGTTTCAAAGATCTCAACATTCTCTAGAGCGGAAAGATTAAGATCGGCGGAAAGTTTTGACAAACCAACTTGCGTTACAAAAAGCTGTTTAACTTTAAATCCTTCACCCATTTTTGGGTATAGAGCTTCACGAACTGCCTGGAGACCTTCTGCAACAAAGGTATTCTCCAACTCGCGATTTTTCTTACCCCTAGAACCAAGAAGGGCCTTCACTCTGCCGACATGAGGAGAGTGAAGGCTAGAAATCTTTTCCATTAAACGGTTTTGTTAAGCGGTGACTACGTTTTTACGCGCAATCTCTACTAATTTTGCAAATGCTGCTGGATCATTTGTTGCAAGCTCAGACAAAACTCGGCGATCAACTTCAACGCCAGCAATCCTCAACCCTTGCATTAACCGGTTGTAGGTCATGCCATTCTCTCGAGCTGCTGCATTGATCCGCTGAATCCAAAGTGATCGGAAATCACCTTTCTTATCCTTGCGGTCATTGAAGGCGTAAACCATTGAGTGAGTAACCTGCTCTTTGGCCTTAGAAAATAAACGAGAACGCTGACCACGGTAACCCGCTGCTCTCTCTAAAGTTGTACGGCGCTTTTTAGCTGCATGCACGCCACGTTTTACTCTTGCCATTTATCTCATCTCCCTTACTTCAAGCCAAGCATGCGCTTTGCCGAAAATGTATTTGGTTTCTTCGCCTCAACATCGCCGGTTAAACGACGGGTTAGACGAGAGGATTTGCGCTCTAATAAGTGGCGCTTTCCTGCACGCTCATGCATGATCTTTCCAGATCCAGTTAAGCGAAAGCGTTTCTTCGCACCACTGTGGGTTTTCATCTTTGGCATATCTTCCTCCTATTGCTTCTATTGCTTCTATTGCTTCTATTGCTTATTAATGCTGATTTGTTAAATCAAAACTTTTAACTAATTACTTATTCCCTACTGAATCCTTAGGCGCCGGCTCCTTTGTCTTCTTACCAGCACTTGCCTTCTTCGCCGGACCCAATACCATCGTCATATTTCGTCCCTCTTGTTTAGGGGCGAACTCGACAACCGCTATTTCGACCAGCTCCTCCGCGAGCTTTTGTAGTAATCGATATCCCATCTCTGGACGTGATTGCTCACGACCACGGAATTGAATAGTTACCTTCACCTTGTCGCCACCTAGTAAGAACTTCTCAATGTGATTGCGCTTTGTCTCGTAATCATGAGGTTCAATCTTTGGTCGAAGACGCATCTCCTTCACAATAATGTGAGTTTGATTTTGTCGTGCTTCCCTAGCCTTCTGTGCGATTTCGTATTTGTACTTACCAAAATCCATAATCTTGCACACTGGTGGATTAGCGTCTGGTGAGATTTCAACGAGATCTAGACCGATCTCATCTGCCATTTTGAGCGCCGCATCAATCGCGGTCACACCAATCTGTTCACCATCCCAGCCAATCAACCGAACTTGCGGAACGCGAATTCGATCATTGATACGTGGCTCTGTGCTGATAATTTCTCCTTAGCCGTTTCATCTTGAGTTGACATCTGCAGTTACTGCACAAGTGAAAACAGCCGCGCTTAAGTAAATTAAGCAACCAGTCCGCCGAGGCGATAAAGGTGGGAGCGATAGCCTCCACTTGATGGGCTAACTCTACCTAACCTGAGGCTATGCAGGAAATCTGTGCGTAGAAAGCTCGGCTTTCGCAAAAAATTCACGACTTTCCCAGTTATCTACCAGAAAAGGTTCCGGAAAGTTCTACTCTCTTATTTTAATGCCACTTGCGTTTAACCGGCAGGAAGCAAAGATCCAGAGGATCAAACTAGGAGAAAGACAAAGGAGTTCAAATGCTAAGTTGGAAACTTCATGGCGATGGAAAAAATATCGCATCGGGAGAGGTTGTTTCAGTCGATGAAAGATTAACCTGGCCAAGAACAATTGGTATGGGCTTGCAGCACATTGTTGCGATGTTTGGTGCCACATTTTTAGTTCCGATCATTACTGGGTTTCCGCCAACAACAACCCTGTTCTTCTCAGGAATTGGCACACTTCTATTCATTTTATTAACTCAAAATAAATTACCAAGCTACCTAGGCTCCTCATTCGCTTTCTTAGCTCCTGTAGCAGCGGCCAAGACCGAGGGCGGAATTGCGGCAGCACTTGGCGGAATTGTTGTTGCCGGTGTTCTTCTAGCGCTAGTTGGTTTTGCAGCTAAAGCTGCAGGTACTGGTTGGATCGACACATTTATGCCACCGGTTGTGACTGGCACAATTGTGATGGTCGTTGGTTTGAACCTAGCAGGAGCTGCGAAAAATGATTTCATGCAAGGTCAACGCCTTGGTTTGATCACACTACTTGCAATCGGATTAGTTGGCGCTTTCTTCCGCGGTTTCTTAGGCAGAATAAGCATCTTTGTTGGACTGGTGCTTGGCTATGCCTACGCAGCACTCATGGGCGATGTTAATTTTGATGGTGTGCGGGATGCTAGTTGGTTCGGACTTCCAGAGTTTGCGAGTCCAACATTTAGCACAAGTGCGGTAATTCTCTTTCTTCCTGTTGTGCTCGTGCTGATCGCAGAGAATGTTGGACATGTAAAAGCGGTAGCAGCCATGACTGGAAAAAATCTAGATGATCAGATTGGCAACGCATTGATCGCAGATGGTGCAGCTACAACTATCGCTGGTTTAGGTGGCGGTTCTGGTACAACTACATATGCCGAGAACATCGGCGTTATGGCTGCTAGCCGGGTTTACTCAACTCTTGCCTACATCTTTGCCGGTATCGGCGCTATTGCATTAGCTCTTTCGCCAAAATTTGGTGCAGTGCTTGCGGCAACGCCAGCTGGGGTTAAAGGTGGCGTAACAGTTGCACTCTTTGGAATGATCGGAGTACTAGGCGCACGGATTTGGATTGATGGCAGAGTCAACTTTGCTGATCCAACAAATCTCTACATCGCAGCCTCCTCGTTGATTATTGGAATCTCAGATATGGCCTGGAGCCGTGGTGATTTCACATTTAGCGGCATCATCAATGCCACCGTTATGGCTGTTATTGGTTATCAAATCCTGAGCAGAATAGCCAAAGCACGGGGAACCAATCGCAGCTAATTTCGCTCATAATGATATGGCTCACTTATGGTGAGCCATATTTTTTTGGCTATGAATTTACCCGTTAAAGCATCTACTCTTAATGGATGGAGAACAAAGATTTCAAAGCGGCGCCCGCCCATCTGGTTACATCTGTTGGTGAATCACTAACCAAGGATCAATCAGCCAGACAGCGGAAATACTTTGTATCGATGATGATTAGAACAATCTGCTTTATCGCCGCCGTAATCCTGCCTAATCCCTGGCGTTGGGTTGCACTCTTTGGAGCGGTGACCTTGCCTTACATTGCAGTTATCGCAGCAAATGCTGGTAGAGAGACGATTAAGGGTCGAGCTGTTTATACGGGCAAATACAAGGAGTTAAATTAAATCCCGTTGAATATCCTGTTTTTGATATAGATCAAAGTATTTTTCACCTTTTTTGATTAGATCCTCATGAGTGCCTCGCTCAGAGATTTCACCTTTGTCAATGACCAAAATTTGATCTGCGTTAACAATTGTAGATAAACGATGCGCAATGACAATGCTGGTTCGTCCAACCAAGGCGGTTTTCAAAGCTGCTTGAACTAAAGACTCATTCTCGGAATCTAAATGAGCTGTGGCCTCATCTAAGATAACTATAGAAGGGCGCTTCAAAAGCAGGCGGGCTATTGCCAATCTTTGTTTCTCACCACCGGATAATCGGTGTCCTCTTTCACCAACAACTGTCTCCAATTTATTTGGCAATGATTGAATGAAATCCCAGATCTGTGCAGATTCGCAAACATCTTTAATCTCAGTTTCTGAAGCTTGTGGATTGGCATAAATCAAATTGTTAAGGATTGAATCATGAAACATATGAGAATCCTGTGTTACAACGCCAATATGTGCCCGTAAAGATTTAACGGTGTAATCGCGAATATCGGTATCTGCAATCAAAATTGCACCGCCCGTTACATCATATAAACGTGGTAATAGGGCACTGATAGTTGTTTTCCCCGAACCTGAAGCACCAACTATTCCAGTGAATGAGCCAGCCTCAGTCCGAAAGGATAAGTTCCTTAACACCTCTCCACTATCGACCGCTTCAGGCTTAGCAACTGCTTCAAGAGAGGCCAGTGAGATTTCAGATGATTTTGGATAGGAGAATGACACATTTTTAAATTCTATTGAAGGGTTTTTTGTAACAAGAGTTTTTGCATCAGCACGATCTTTCACCATTGGCTCAAGATCTAAAACCTCAAAGACTCTCTCAAATGAAACGAGCGCGCTCATTACATCTACTCGAACATTCGATAACGCAGTGAGTGGTCCATACAACCGAGCCAGTAAAGCCGTTATTGCTAACAAGGTTCCTACGGTAATTGATTTACTTATAGCAAGATGACCGCCCACTCCATAAGCTATTGCGGTTGCAACCGCAGCAATTGATGTGAGAGAGATGAAGAAGATTCGATTTAATAGGGCTATCGATATCCCAATATCTGCAACTCGCCTAGCTTTTCCACCAAAGCTCTCTTTCTCTGCGCTGGTGTCGCCATACAGAGAAACCAATAAAGCACCCGAGACATTGAATTTCTCAGTCATCGTAGAAGACATTTCAGCGTTGAGATTAAAGGATTGTCGGGTGTAATTTTGTAGTCGACGGCCAACCCATTTTGTTGGATAGAGAAAGATTGGAAGAAGACAAAGTGAGATCAAAGTTATCTGCCAACTTAGCGTGAACATGGCAATACTGACAAGGGTTAAAGTTAAAACATTACTTATCAAACCAGACAAAGTTGCAGTAAAAGCCTGCTGGGCTCCTATGACATCGGAGTTTAATCTTGAGATTAATGCTCCTGTTTGTGTACGGGTAAAGAAAGATATGGATTGCTTTTGAACATGTTCAAAGATCAATTTCCGAAGATCATAAATTAAGCCCTCACCGATACGCGCTGAGAATAATCTGCCGATCATATTGAAAATCGCATCCGCGATGGCGATCAAAGCAACGGCAAAAGCAAGCTTGGTCACTAAACCACTATTACCGAGGATAACTCCATCATCAATTAAACTGCGAAGTAAAAGTGGTGTTGCGATGATGAGAAAAGCATCAATTACCACAGTGATTAAGAACAAGGTCAGAGCTACTTTGTAAGGCTTTGCAAATGCCAAAATACGTTTAACAGTTCCAGCTTTAAGTTTTTGATCCTTAACTGATTGATCAGCAGTGAGTGAACGAAAAGACATCCAAGCTGTGTGCATTGACATGGATGAACCTAAATGAGGTTTTAAACAGTAAATCCGATCGAGCGAAGTTGCTCTCGACCATCATCTGTAATTTTGTTAGGACCCCATGGCGGCAGCCACACCCAGTTAATCTTTACATCTGATGTTAAATCAGCAAGTACCTGTCTTGTTTGATCTTCAATTACATCCTGTAACGGACAAGCCGCTGATGTTAAGGTCATATCTAAAATTGCGATGTTGTTATCATCAACTCGCATGTCATAAACCAAGCCAAGATCAACAACATTGATTCCTAATTCCGGGTCAATAACATCTTTCATTGCCTCGGTTACATCATCAATTGACGCGCTCATGCCTTAATCCTATGCCATTAATTGGGATGAGGCATCTTTATAAGCCATCCAACCCAGCAATGCGCATTTGATTCTGGCTGGGAATTTTGAAACTCCAGCGAAGGCAACCGCATCATCTAGCAGCGCTTCATTACCTTGCGATTGACCCTTGCTCTGCATTAGTTCAACAAACTCTGCAAGTATTTGATTAGCATTTTCGTAACTTTGATTAATTAATAAATCACTCATCATGGAAACACTCGCCATAGATATAGAGCACCCGACACCATCCCACGAGATTGCCTTGATAACCCCATCTGATATTGAAAGATTCAAGGTGACCTCATCGCCACAACTTGGATTGTTGTGTTTGACCTGAATATCAAAACCAGATTGCAAACCTTTATGGTGTGGCTTTCGATAATGATCCAAGATAACCTCTTGATACAAAGAGTCTAACTCCATTAAACAGTAACCTTAAAGTAGCTTTGAACTTGGGATACTGCAGAAAGTAACTTATTCACATCATCAGGAGTATTGTATAAATGAAAAGATGCCCGAGTCGTTCCAACCAAATTTAATTTCCGCATCAACGGCCAGGCACAATGATGACCAGTGCGTACTGCGATTCCATGTTGATCTAAATACTGCCCAACATCGTGAGGATGAACTCCGTCAATGGTGAAGGAGACAACTCCGCCACGATCTTTAATGTCAACTGGTCCAATGATTTTTACTCCTTGGATTCGCGATAAACCATCTAATGTTTGCTTGGTTAATGCGATTTCGTGTTGGTGCACATTGTTCATACCCACCTTATTTAAATAATCCACTGCAGCGGACAAACCAACCGCCTGCGCCATATTTGGCACCCCTGCTTCAAATTTTTGCGGCAACTGGGCCCAAGTTGCATCAGTCATTGTTACCGAATCAATCATCGATCCGCCAAAGAGAAATGGTGACATCTCATTTAACAAAGACTCTCGCCCCCAAAGGATGCCAACTCCGGTAGGACCTAGCATTTTGTGCCCAGAAAACATAATGAAGTCAACATCTAACTCCTTTACATCAACCTTAAAATGAGGCACCGATTGGCAAGCATCTAAAACAATTAAAGCTCCTACCGCTCTTGCCGCCTCTGTAATCGGCTTTAAGGGCGTAATGCTGCCAAGAACATTTGATTGATGGGTGATAGCTACGATCTTTGTTTTTGAGTTAATTAAACTCGACAAATTACTTAGATCTAAACGACCCTCTTCAGTTACTTCAAACCACCTTAACTTTGCCCCAGTACGTTTGGCTAATTGTTGCCAAGGAATCAAGTTTGCATGGTGTTCCATCTCTGATACAACAATTTCATCACCCTCTGTTAAAAAGAGTTTTGGGGATGAATCTGAATTCCCAAAAGAGTAGGCGATCGCGTTGATCGACTCAGTTGCACTTTTGGTAAAGATGGTTTCTTCAGCTTTTGCGCCAATGAAAGAGGCTACATTTTCCCTGGCTGATTCATAGGCGGCAGAGGCTTCCTCTGCAAGTAGGTGTGCACCTCTATGAACCGCAGCATTATGTTTACGGTAAAAGTCGCCCTCAGCTGAAATTACCTGCTCTGGTTTTTGTGATGTGGCACCACTATCTAGATAAACCAAAGGATTTCCACCACGAACAGTCCGTGCCAGGATTGGGAAATCCTTTTTATACTGAGATAGATCAACCATTAAAATTACGCAGTTGTATAAGCTGCGTAACCCTGTTCCTCTAATTTATTTGCTAACTCTGGCCCACCCGCTTCGACGATCTTTCCATTAGCAAATACATGTACAAAATCAGGTTTGATGTAGCGCAAAATTCGGGTGTAGTGAGTAATCAGCATGACACCAAGATCTGAATTTCCTTTTACTCTGTTAACCCCCTCGGAAACAATTCGAAGGGCGTCGACATCTAATCCAGAGTCGGTTTCATCTAAAATTGCAATCTTTGGACGCAATAACTCCATCTGAAGGATCTCATGACGTTTCTTTTCACCACCAGAGAAACCCTCATTAACATTTCGCTCAGAGAAAGCGGTGTCCATATTTAATGCAGCCATCGCCTCTTTAACCTCACCAACCCAGGTTCGTACCTTTGGCGCTTCGCCTCTAATGGCTGTTACCGCGGTTCGCAAGAAATTAGAGACTGATACTCCTGGCACCTCTACCGGATACTGCATAGCCAGAAACAAACCCGCCTTAGCTCGTTCATCAACTGACATCTCCAATAGATCCTTACCATCTAGAGTTACTGAGCCACCCGTAATTGTGTATTTGGGATGACCCGCAATCGAATAAGCCAGAGTTGATTTACCAGAACCATTAGGGCCCATAATTGCATGGGTTTCACCAGATTTAACTGTTAGATCTACTCCTCTTAAAATCTCTTTGCTACCTGCATCAGTTTCTACACTTACCTGCAGATTCTTTACAATTAACTCACTCATCATTGATCTCCCTTTACTCAGTTACAACTACTTGATTGCCATTACGTTTTACATTGAACTTTTGCAGTGATTGTGTAGCAGGCGGTGTTAGCGCCTCACCAGTTCTTAAATCAAACTCGGCACCATGCAGCCAACATTCAATCTTAAAACCTGAAATCTCTCCTTCGGATAACGATGCTTCTGAGTGTGAACAGGTATCTGCAACGGCAAAAACCTCTTCGCCAACCCGAGCAACGCATACAGTTACACCATTTACCTCGACACTTACTGGCTTGCCATCAACTAATGAATCAAATGCAATCTCACTCATTAGACACCCACCTTTGATAACTCATTATCAATACGATCCATAATCCGCTCTTCTATCGTTTCATTGCTTAATTTGCTAATAATCTCCGCAAAAAAACCACGAATAACCAAACGGCGTGCCAGTTCAGATGGAATGCCCCTCGATTGCAGATAAAACAATTGCTCGTCATCAAATCGTCCGGTTGTACTTGCATGTCCGGCGCCAACAATTTCACCAGTTTCAATCTCTAGGTTTGGAACTGAATCTGCTCGCGCACCATCTGTTAACAAAAGGTTTCTATTCAACTCGTAGGTATCGGTGCCATCTGCGCCTTTATGGATAAAGACATCACCTATCCAAACGGTATGAGCATCCTTGCCAGATAGAGCGCCCTTATAGTTGACGCGAGATTTAGCATTGGCAATCTTGTGGTCAACATGGATTCTGTGTTCTAGATGTTGTCCAGCTGTTGCAAAGTACAAACCAAATAGATTTGCATTCGCGCCCTCGCCTGTGAAATCAACTGTTGGGTTTAATCGAACAACTGATCCGCCAACGGTTATTACATATGAATTGAACTCGCCATCTTTGGCGATCAGCGCATGATGCTGACCCAAATGAATTGCGTCAGAGCTCCATTCCTGTAAAGTTACAAAGTTGAGCTTTGCGCCAGCGGAGACAATTATTTCAATCTCCTCCCCTATTTGCGCATCTCCTGAGTTCTCAATAATTACCGTTGAAACACTGTTAACACCAGCCTCAATAACTAATCTAGATACTTGTGGTTTACCAGTGCAGTTTCGACCCAAAATTATCGGCTCAGTTAATTCAGCATCCTTAGCGATTGTTAACAAAGAGGTGCGTGTAACCTCATGACGAACTCGCTTAGTTATTAAATCATCACTGTTGTAACGAGGGGTTAACTCTGCATTATCAATCTCTTTAAAAAGAGCTTGCGAAGAGGCGCCACTTTTAACAGTGAATGAGATCTCAGATGTTGTTGAGGTCTCAGGAATCTGCAAGCCGGCTAACCGTTTCAGCGGTGTAAACCGCCACGCCTCCTCACGGCCTGAAGGCGCTAAGTAATTTGTGGTGAGTGTGCTCATTAACCAACGGCACCTTCCATTTGCAACTCAATCAAACGGTTAAGCTCTAATGCATACTCCATTGGTAACTCTTTTGCGATTGGTTCAATGAAGCCACGAACGATCATTGCCATAGCCTCATCCTCAGTTAAACCACGTGACATGAGATAGAACAATTGGTCATCGCTTACCTTTGAAACAGTTGCTTCATGCCCCATTGAGACATCATCTTCACGGATATCTACATAAGGGTAGGTATCGGATCTGGAGATTGTGTCTACTAAAAGGGCATCGCATTTAACAGTGCTCTTTGAGTGATGGGCTCCTTGTTCCACCTTCACTAACCCACGGTAAGAGGTTCGGCCGCCACCACGTGCGACAGATTTTGAGATGATTGTCGACGACGTATAAGGCGCTGCATGCACCATCTTCGCACCGGAGTCTTGATGTTGTCCTTCACCTGCAAATGCAATTGAGAGTGTCTCGCCCTTTGAGTGCGGACCCATTAGCAACACTGCTGGATACTTCATAGTTACCTTTGAGCCAATATTGCCATCAATCCACTCCATCGTTGCACCTTCTGCACAAGTAGCTCGTTTTGTCACTAAGTTGTAAACATTGTTTGACCAATTTTGGATAGTTGTGTATCGAACACGTGCATTCTTCTTTACAATAATTTCTACTACAGCTGAGTGCAATGAATCAGATGAGTAAATTGGTGCGGTACATCCCTCTACATAATGAATGTACGAGTCCTCATCTGCGATGATCAATGTGCGCTCAAATTGACCCATATTCTCAGTGTTGATTCGGAAGTATGCCTGTAACGGAATATCTACCTTTACACCCTTTGGAACATAGATAAATGAACCACCAGACCAAACTGAGGTATTTAATGCGGCAAATTTATTATCGCCAACAGGAATAACGGTACCGAAGTACTCGCGGAACAAATCCTCATGTTCGCGAAGTGCAGTGTCAGTATCTAGAAATAAAACTCCCTGCTTCTCTAAATCTTCACGAATAGAGTGGTAAACAACCTCAGATTCATATTGAGCGGCTACACCTGAAACTAATCGATTCTTCTCCGCTTCTGGAATTCCTAACCGATCATATGTATTTTTAATATCATCAGGTAGATCTTCCCAAGTGGTGGCTTGCTTCTCTGTCGATCTGACGAAGTACTTAATTGTGTCGAAAAAAATTCCGGACAAATCTGAACCCCAAGATGGCATAGGTTTTTTCTCAAATAAGGCCAAACCTTTAAGTCGCAGATCTAGCATCCATTGTGGTTCGCTCTTCTTTGCAGAGATATCTCGCACTACCTCCTCGTTGAGACCACGTCGTGAGTTAGAGCCAGCATCGGTTTTATCAGACCAGCCGTACTCGTACTTTCCAATGCCTTCAAGCTCTGGATGGGTTATCTGGCTCATGCGTTAGCTCTCTCTCTTTTGTTGGTCTTGATTGCTGGTGGAATATATGTAGTACACACGCCATCTCCGTGAGCGATGGTCGCTAAACGTTGGACATGTGTTCCTAAAATTCGTGAAAATGCTGCAGTCTCTTCCTCGCACAGTTGCGGAAATTGGGAGGCCACATGAGCAATCGGACAATGATGTTGGCAAATCTCCTCTCCCTTTCCTTTTTTATCAGTCGAAGCTGCAAAACCTTCATCGGTTAGTAACTTTGCTAATGATCTACTTTTCTCAGTTAATGATTTATTTGAATCCTTAATCAAAGAGGCTTTTCGTTCAATCTCTCCTGCTCGCACTTGTGCAAACTCTTTTACTAGATGTGCCCCGCTCTTTGTGCTCATAAACTTAAGAGCTGAAACAGCTAAATCATCATAGGAGTGTTCAAACTGTTCGCGACCCAGATCGCTCATAACAAATAATTTGGAGGGTCGGCCACGTCCTTTTGAGGAGAGAGTTGGGTATGGCTCACGTGCTATCAAGACACCTTCAGTGATTAAAGAATCTAGATGACGACGAATACCCGCTGCGGTTATCTTTAAACGAGCAGAGAGATCTGCCGCTGTGGCAGGTCCATTTTCTAGAATCGCCCGAGCTACAAGGTCTCGGGTTCGATCAGCCTCATTCTTTTTCACAACATAAGTGTTGCGTAAATAGCCTCTCTGCGCCACCCCAGTCGGCAAAAGTTGGTGTGAGGTTGGCCAACTCATCTTGGTAAATCAGCCCCCCTTTGAGCACTACCGAATAGGCTTAAAACATGATCCTTAACCGAAAATCAATCAAGGGTCGACTCTTTACCTTGCTACTAATTTTGCAATCAGCCCTTGTTGTAACGGGCGGTGCTGTTCGATTGACCGGCTCTGGCCTCGGTTGTCCCACCTGGCCTGAATGCACACCTGGCTCATACACCCCAGTTCCGAATCAAGCTGAAGGTCAGTTGCATGCATGGATTGAATTTGGAAATAGATTGCTAACTTTCGCATTACTTCTTGTAGCACTAATTACCGTGTTTATTGCAGTAAAGGTTAGTAAGAGTTTAACAAACCGAAGTGAGATTAGATCACTTGCGATCGGACAGATTTTGGGAATTTTCGGTCAAGGTATCTTAGGTGGAATTACAGTGCTGACACAGCTCCATCCTGCAACAGTGGCGTTGCATTTACTGCTCTCAATGCTGCTGATTTCAGGGGCTGCATCCTTGCGATTTGCAATAGTTGGAATATCAACCCAAACTGTTGATTCAAATACCTCTATCCTGCTGAGAGCTCAAGTGATTGTGACAGCAATTATTCTCATAATTGGCACAATTGTTACCGGAAGCGGTCCACATGCTGGAGATGATGAAACGGTTCGCTTTGGATTTGATCCGCAACTAGTCTCAGTACTCCATGCCGAGTTTGTCATCATTCTTACTGTTATAACTTTGATTATGTGGCTATTCAATCGAAAAAATAAGGGGTTGATTTACAAACGCAATAACATTTTACTGCTAGTAATTCTTTTTCAGGGTGGAATTGGTTATGTACAGTACTTCAACGGTCTACCTGAACTTTTAGTTGGTTTCCATCTCCTAGGTTCAACTCTTACATGGATAGCGGTTTGGAGCTTGTTCAAGACAGCAAATATAAAATTACTGAAGGGAGTGCGATCATGATCCAATCAAGAGCTGCCTGGAGCACACTTGATGATGATGCGGTTCGGATTAGTCGGGCACTTGCAATGGATGCCGTACAAAAAGTTGGCAACGGTCACCCAGGAACCGCCATGTCGTTAGCGCCTGTTGCCTACACCTTATTTCAACGCATCTTAAAACATGATCCATCTAACCCAAACTGGATAGCGAGAGATAGATTTATTCTCTCCTGTGGCCACTCCTCTCTAACTTTGTATATTCAATTATTTCTCGCTGGTTATGGTGTTGAGTTATCTGATTTACAAAGTTTCAGAACCTTCAACGCAGCAACACCGGGGCATCCGGAATATGGACATACAGTTGGTGTTGAAACAACCACTGGCCCATTAGGTCAAGGTGTTGCAAATGCGGTTGGTATGGCGATGGCTGCCCGATATGAAAAAGGATTGTTGGATCCGGAGAATAAAACAGATATTTTTGATCATAATATTTGGGTTATCTGTTCTGATGGTGATTTACAAGAAGGTATAAGCGCCGAAGCCTCCTCGCTTGCGGGGTTACAAGAGTTGGGCAATTTAAAGGTTATCTACGATGACAATCGAATCTCAATTGAGGGTGATACTCATGTCGCATTTAACGAGAATGTTTCTGATCGATATAGATCATATGGCTGGCATGTTATCGAAGTAGATACTCAATCAAATGGAGATGTAGATCGCCAGAAGTTAGAGAGTGCGATGGATCAGGCTTTGTCCGAGAAGATCAAACCGGTTTTAATTAGATTGCACTCGGTTATTGCTTGGCCGGCACCAAAAGCACAAGGAACTGCAGAATCTCATGGATCAGCCCTAGGCGCTGAAGAGGTAGCTGCAACAAAGCGAGTTCTTGGTTTGAATCCAGATGAGAGCTTTGCTGTTTCTGAAGCAATAATTGAACACACGCGAAAGGTAAAAGATCGCGGAGCAAGCGCTTACCAAGCATGGGATTTGAAGTTTAAACAATGGCAAATTGATAATCCAAGTAATAATGCATTACTTGAAAGAATACGGGATAAGAAATTACCAAAGGATTGGGCCGGTAATTTTCCGCAGTTCAGCACTGAAAAGGATATTGCCACTAGAGCAGCATCAGGACTGGTAATTCAAGAGATTGCCAAAGCACTTCCTGAATTTTGGGGCGGCTCTGCTGATCTAGCCGGTAGCAATAACACCACTATTGCAGGTGGTGGCTCATTCCTACCAACAACTAGTTCAATGAAGGATGCAAATCCTTACGGTCGTGTAATCCACTTTGGTATCCGTGAACATGCCATGGGCGCCATACTCAATGGCATTGCTTTACATGGAATGGCTAAACCTTACGCCGGCACATTTTTAGTTTTCAGTGATTACATGCGAGGTGCAGTTAGATTGTCAGCATTAATGAAGTTGCCAGTGACCTATGTTTGGAGTCATGATTCAATTGGTTTGGGCGAGGATGGACCAACCCATCAACCAGTTGAACATTTAGCTGCGCTACGTGCAATTCCAGGCTTGTCGATTGTTCGTCCTGCAGATGCAAATGAGGTAAGCATTGCTTGGCGGGAGATTATTGCCAGATCACTGCCAGTTGGTTTAGCTCTGTCAAGACAAAACCTTCCTGTAATGGATCGTAAGAAATACAAATCTGCCGAGGGTGTTGCAAAAGGTGCGTATGTTCTCTCAGATACATCCTCCGATTTCTCTGTAATTTTAATTGCAACTGGCTCTGAGGTTTCCCTAGCCCTACAAGCCCAAGATCAGTTGTTAACCTATGGAGTTAACTCAAGAGTTGTAAGCGCACCCTGCCTCGAGTGGTTTGCTGAACAAAGCCCCGATTATCAAGAGTCGGTACTGCCTAAAGCGGTTAAAGCTCGAGTAAGTATCGAGGCGGGAGTAGCAATGCCTTGGTACAAAATAATTGGAGATGCTGGCGTCGCGGTTGCCCTTGAACATTTTGGTGCCTCCGCTGATGCTAAACGCTTATTCAAAGAGTATGGCTTTACTCCCGAAAACATTGTTGCCTGTGCGATGGAGTCAATCAAAAAGACGCAGCGTAAGGATTAGTAAAGGATTAGTAAACGATGAGCAATATTGCACAGCAGATTCAAGGCGCTGGAGTTTCTATTTGGCTTGATGATCTATCAAGAGAGAGATTGATCAATGGCTCTCTTAGAGATTTAATTGAGAAGAAGGTGATTCGGGGCGTCACCACTAATCCAAGTATCTTCAATAACGCGATAAGCAACTCCGATCTTTATGTGAGTAACATAAAAACCATAAGTGACAAATCAGTTGATGAAATTATTTCTACCTTAACCTGCGATGATGTATCAAAAGCCTGTGATCTCTTTTCAGATCTTTATAAGGAAAGCAAGGGTCAAGATGGTCGGGTTTCAATTGAGGTCGATCCGCGCTTTGCCCGTGACACTAAAGCAACTATTGATCAAGGAGCTTTACTGTGGCAGGAGATAAATAAACCAAATTTGCTGATCAAGGTACCTGCAACAAAGGAGGGGTTGCCGGCTATATCGGCGCTGATCGGTATGGGAATAAGTGTAAATGTGACTTTAATCTTCTCACTTGCACGATACCGAGAAGTACTTGATGCTTACGCGGCT
This sequence comes from Actinomycetota bacterium, assembly GCA_009702465.1. Classification (GTDB taxonomy): domain Bacteria; phylum Actinomycetota; class Actinomycetes; order Nanopelagicales; family Nanopelagicaceae; genus Nanopelagicus. The sequence goes on along the minus strand of WLHY01000002.1, from coordinate 13,743 downwards.
GGATTGGAGATCGCAAATGACGCTGGTTTGGATTTAAGTAAAATTTTCTCAGTCGCCTCATTTTTTATTAGTCGAATCGATACCGAGGTTGATAAATTACTTCCAAGCGATTCACCACTTAGGGGAACGACAGCGATTGCAAATGCGATTTTGGCTTATCAATACTTTTCTGAATTTACTCTCTCCCCCAGATGGAGATCACTACAGAACAATGGTGCAAATTTGCAACGTCCATTATGGGCATCGACTGGTGTGAAGGATCCAGCCTATGATCCCACCCGCTACGTTATGCAACTCATAGCACCGAATTGTGTAAATACAATGCCAGAAACAACTTTGAATCAGGTTTTACAAAATGGTCTTTTTGTTGGCGACACGATCTCTACTAATTATCAAAATGCTAAAAGTATTATGGCGAAGATAGCACTCTTTGGAATAGATCTAGAGAAAATTACTAACTTTCTTGAGATTGATGGTGTCAGCAAGTTTGAAGCTGCTTGGTTTGAATTGATTGAATCGGTTCGAGTTATTGCGGGAAGATAGATGAAGATCAGCGGTAAGTTGTTTGATCAGATTGATCCAAAGATAATGACAGAGTTGATTGGGATCTCAGAGCGAGTTTCGAAAAAAGATCCAACAGTCTGGGGGGATGCAGCCACCGCGGAAGCTAAGGTTCGATTAAATTGGGTTGATCTACCTTCCAGCTCTCGAGATCTATTGCCTCAATTGGATGCGATTTCTGCGTGGGCACGTAATCGCTCACTAACTCAAGTTATTTTATGTGGAATGGGTGGATCATCCTTGGCACCAGAGGTGATCGCAAATACTTATAAAAAAAACTTAACCATATTAGATTCAACTGATCCAACCCAAATCTCTAATGCAACGCCAAAGGATCTCACTTCAACCTTGATCGTCATCGCATCTAAATCTGGCTCAACTATTGAAACTAGATCCCAAATGGCGTATTTTGAAGAGAAAATCTCACAAGCCAACCTAAGCCCGGCAGATCATTTTGTAATTGTTACAGATCCTGGATCGGCATTAGATTCTGATGCCCGATCTAAAGGATATAAAGTTGTAAACGCAGATCCTAAAGTCGGTGGACGATTCAGCGCTCTTAGTGCATATGGTTTACTTCCTGCAGCTTTAATCGGCATAGATGTAAGTTCACTTCTTGATGATGCACTCGTTGCATCAAAACTCTTCGTAGGTGAGCAATCCCCTGCTGCGCTAATTGCAGCTGCAATCTATCAATCCCCATCTCAATTTGTAACATTTACCAAGAATCAATCCGTACTGCCGGGAGTCGAAGACTGGATCGAACAACTAATCGCAGAGTCGACTGGCAAGGATGGCAAGGGTAAATTGCCGATTATTAATGAATCAGATGCACAAGCAAAATTTGGAACCAGCATTGGTTTTGCGCCTGGTGATTATGACTTGGTTGTCGAAGCAGATCTAGGTGCACATTTCATCTTGTGGGAGTGGGTTACAGCTCTTCTCTCTTACCTACTAAAGGTAGATCCATTCAATCAACCAAATGTTACAGAGGCCAAAGAACAAACTGATTCGATCATCAAACAGGGTAACTTTTTATATCCAGATAATCTGATGATTTTTGAAGATGATGATTTCCAGTTTTACTCAAATAGAGATGTAAGATCTCTCGCTGATTTCTTGCAGATTAAGTGTGGTTACTTCGCAGTTATGGCATATCTGACCCGTGATAAAGATGATTTGGTAACCCAAACCAATCATTTGATTGCTGCCATTACTGGAATCGCCACCACCTTTGGATGGGGTCCACGTTTTTTACACTCAACAGGTCAATTTCATAAAGGTGGCGGCGATAATGGCGCCTTTATTCAGATTACAGCTGCCGCTGATATAGATCTACCAATCCCTGGTGCGGGATTAAGCTTTAGACAATTAATTATGGCTCAGGCGATTGGTGATGCGGCTGCACTTATGCAGCGAGATTACCCATTTTTACAGATTCACTTAAAAAAAGGACAAGTAGGTAGTAGAAAATTAATTGAAGTTTTAAAGAAAATTAATTAATCTTCACCTTGCATTTTTTTTATTGCATTTTCAAGAATCTTTGTTGCTTCAGCCTCGGTACGTCTTTCCTTTACATAAGCTAAGTGAGTTTTGTAAGGCTCATTTTTTACCGGCAATGGTGGCTTGTTCTTGTCTCTGCCAGCTGGGAAACCGCATCTAGGACAATCCCATTCAGCAGGTATCTCGACTGTGCCATCCTCGGCAAAGGAGGGTTTGGTCTCATGACCATTTGCACACCAGTAAGAGATGCGAAAACGTGCAATCGCCTCACCGCGTTCTGCCTCGCCCATTGGGCCAGCACCAACACGTGATCCTCTAATTGCACTTCCACCAGCCATCTGTACTCCCTCTTTACCTTAAGCGAATTTAATTTACTTTAACAACAAACTTAATGCGATCACAGTTGCTAGCCATAAGCCGCCAACCACAATTGTTATTCGATCCAAGTTCTTCTCTACTACAGAAGAACCACCATATGTTGAAGATACGCCACCACCGAAGAGATCAGATAGGCCTGAACCCTTTCCTTTGTGCAGAAGAACCAAAACAATCATCAGCACGCTAGTAAGAATCAGCAGAATTGACAGTCCTAATTCCATTTACTCACCTTCGTAATATATTGAGATTTACTTAAATACCCAGGTTGAGAAGGATACTAGATCTCAACGCTGTTGGCCTCATTAATGCTCGATCTAGCTGACCTTTGGCATACTTTGAACGCGATGGAACTTACAGATTCGGGCAAACTCCTCCGGGTCAAGTGAGGCGCCACCAACTAAAGCACCATCTACATCATCCTCTTGCATTATCTCGAGAATATTGATTGATTTAACTGAACCACCATAGAGAATTCGACAATTATCTGCGATCTCATCACTACCTATTTTTCGTAGTTCATTTCTTATCGCCCCACAAACCTCCTGAGCATCCTCAGGGGTAGCTGTTTTGCCAGTGCCGATTGCCCATACTGGTTCATATGCAATAGTAATTTTCTTTAAATCTGGTTTATGGAAACCCTTTAATGCGCCACGTAATTGATTCAAAACATAATTAATCTGTTCCCCGGATTCGCGAATTGTTAACTCCTCACCAATGCAAAGAATCGGTTTTAGCTCACTTGCTAATGCAGCTTTGATTTTACTGTTTATTAATAGATCATCCTCATTGTGATTTGCACGTCGCTCGCTATGGCCAATAACCACGTAGGTGCAACCAATCTTTGCCAGCATTGATCCGGAGATCTCACCTGTGTAAGCCCCTGAAGCGGCTGCAGAGATATCTTGAGCACCGTAAGTAAGTCGCAATCGATCCCCATCAACTAAAGTTTGAACAGAACGCAGATCGGTAAATGGTGGTAACACCACAACTTCAACCGCATCATGATCGCGATCCTCCAAGGAGTAAGCCAATTTCTGTGTTACTGCAATTGCTTCGAGATGGTTCAAATTCATCTTCCAATTACCCACAATTAATGGCTTACGCATCTCTCCCCTGACTTAATGCAACTAGACCTGGTAGCTCTTTACCTTCTAAGTACTCGAGTGAGGCGCCACCACCAGTTGAAATATAACCAAAGGAGCTCTCTTTGAAGCCTAATTGTCGAACCGCCGAGGCCGAGTCGCCACCGCCAACAACAGATAAACCAGAAACCTCTGTTAATGCCTGCGCAACTACCTTGGTTCCATTTGAGAAATTGGCAAACTCAAACACTCCCATTGGCCCATTCCAAAAAACAGTTTTACATTTGACTATCTCGCGAGCAAACTCCTGCGCACTCTTCTCACCAATATCCAAACCCATTTGATCAGATGGAATGGCATCTACAGATACCAATTTTGCAACCGCTTTGTCGGAGAATTCAGCACCCACAAAGATATCGGTTGGAAGAAGGATTTTTACTCCTAAAGATTTAGCCCGCTCGAGAAGCTCGCTAACAACTGGAAATAGATCAGGCTCAACTAGAGATTTTCCAATCTCCTTTCCCTGCGCTGCTAAGAAGGTAAAAACCATTCCACCACCAATCGCAATTAAATCAACTTTGTTTAGAAGATTTGAAATAACCGCAATCTTGTCTGAAACCTTAGCGCCACCAAGAACTACGCCATATGGACGTGCAGGCCGATCTGTTAATCTTTCAAGCACCTTAATCTCAGCTGAAACAAGATCGCCCGCTGCATTTGGTAGCATTTTTGCTAATTCATATACCGATGCATGTTTTCGGTGCACAGCACCAAATCCATCACCAATGTAAAGATCACCATATGTACTTAACTCTTTAGCTAATGCTTCGCGAAGCTTTTCATCCTTGCTAGTTTCTGACTCTTCAAATCTGATATTTTCAAGAAGCAGAATCTGCTTGGATTTTAAGGCTTTAGCATTTTCTGCCTGACCACGAATTTGGCCATTGAACTCAACTGGCGTATCAAGTAAGTTTGATAATCTCTTTGCAACCGGAGCCAGTGAAAGTTCTGCCGAGGCAACCCCTTTAGGTCTACCTAAGTGAGCGATGATCACAATTGAACAATTTGCAGCTAACAACCTCCTGATTGTTGGAAGCGAGGCCACAATTCGACCATCATCCACTATCTCTCCATTTTTAATTGGAACATTTAAATCACACCGCAAGATCACTCTTGCGGAGTTCAAATTTAAATCATTGAGATCTTTTACGCTCATTAAAATTTAAAGTGATTTTCCAATATATTGAATTAGATCAACCAATCGGTTTGAGTATCCCCACTCATTGTCGTACCACCCAACAACCTTTACCTGGGTTCCAATCACCTTAGTTAAACCAGAATCAAAGATACAAGATGCGGGATCAGTAACAATATCTGCAGAGACGATGGGATCAGATGTATAGGTTAAATAACCCTTTAGTGATCCTTCGCTAGCCCTCTTCATAGCAGCATTGATTTGTTCAACTGTTGCCTCTTTAGCTAACTCAACTGTCAGATCCGTTGCCGAACCAGTTGGAACTGGGACTCGCATTGCAAAACCATCTAACTTACCTTTTAGCTCTGGGATCACTAATGAGATCGCCTTAGCTGCGCCAGTAGATGTTGGGATTATCGATAAGGCTGCTGCTCGTGATCGTCGTAGATCTTTATGAGGGAAATCCAAAATAACCTGATCATTTGTATATGCATGAATGGTTGTCATTAAGCCACGGACTATTCCAAACTCATCATTTAAAACCTTTGCCATTGGTGCTAGACAGTTAGTGGTGCAGGATGCATTTGAAATAATATGATGTTTTGCGGGATCGTAATTTTCATGGTTTACACCAAGCACAATTGTGATGTCCTCATCACTTGCTGGTGCTGAGATAATTACCTTCTTGGCGCCGGCATCAATATGCTTTTGAGCATCAGCAGCCTTTGTGAAAATACCGGTTGATTCAACAACCACATCCACGCCCATCTTCGCCCAGGGAATATTTGCTGGATCGCGCTCTGCGCTTATTGATATGTTCTTGCCATCAACGGTAATTGTTGTGTCGGTGAAGGAGACTGGCCTTCCTAATCTGCCAAGAATTGAGTCATACTTTAAAAGATGGGCAAGGGTTGCGTTATCTGTCAGATCATTAATTCCTACGATCTCAAAGTTAGCTTTTGAATCCAGGGATGCACGAAGAAAATTGCGACCGATTCGACCAAATCCATTAATACCTACTTTTAACATTTAATACCCCATTTATTTACTTTACGAAAGATGGTGAACTTCAACTCACTGCATTGTGAAGAGGCGATCTTATCAGCCAGACGGAGCTGAATTAATTCAGTAGATCCGGACTAACACTCGCTTCAGTATCTGGTATTCCAAGATCTCGCGCACGTTTATCAGCCATCGCCAATAATCTTCTTATACGCCCAGCTATGGCATCTTTTGTCATCGGCGGTGAGGCCAATGAACCTAGCTCCTCCAGACTGGCTTGCCCATGATTAACTCGTAACTCCCCCGCCTCCTTTAGGTGGATAGGAATTGCCGGACCAAGAATCTCCATCGCTCGTTGCACACGTGCAGATGCTGCAACTGCCGCACGTGCCGATCTACGTAGATTTGCATCATCAAAGTTTGCTAATCGATTTGCAGTAGCACGAACCTCGCGACGCATTCTGCGCTCTTCCCAAGCTAGAACAGTTTCGTGAGCACCTAATCGAGTAAGCAATGCTCCGATCGCATCGCCATCCCGAATAACGACTCGATCAACATTTCTTACCTCTCGCGCTTTTGCAGTTATGCCTAACCGGCGCGCGGCTCCTACTAATGCAAGTGCTGCCTCGGGCCCGGGGCAGGTAATTTCGAGAGCTGATGATCTACCAGGTTCAGTTAATGAACCATGAGCAAGAAAAGCACCTCGCCAAGCCGCCTCTGAATCGCAAATTGCAGCGGAGACCACCTGAGGTGGCAAACCTCTAATTGGTCGATTGTTTGAATCTACTAAACCTGTTTGTCTGGCAAGGGCATCACCATCAGCAAGTACCCGAACAATGTATCTGCTTCCTTTACGAATACCGCTAGCAGAAACAACTGATAACTCACTTTCATGTCCGAAAACCTCTGCGATATCTTTACGCAATCTGCGGGCAACCTGTGCAGTATCTAGCTCAACCTCAATATTTATCTTTCCCGCAGAGATATGTAAACCTCCGGCAAACCGCAGTAATGCAGAGACCTCCGCTTTGCGGCAACATGGTTTTGTTACAGAGAGTCTGCTCAGCTCATCCTTCACCGCTTCAGTCATCGCCATGAGATTATCTAAGCAGATTCTCTTGCAAAATGTGGCGGATAGCTAAAGATAATTTCTTCGAATCATGGTGGAATGTTTGTTGATTTTCTGCTAAGTCAAAGGCAACAACCTGACCACCGCAGGATTGAACTAATCTTTCAAATGCTGAGTTATTGGTATTAATGCTTTGATCGACAAGGGCGTAATCAAACTTTAAATTTGGCAGATGTTTCAACACAAATTGCAGATGATCAGTTAAAGACAAATCTGCATACTCCTCCGTTGTTGTTGGATCAGGCAGATTAAAGATCAAAATTTTCTTAGCCTTTGCGCTGTTGATCGCATCAGCCTGTTCCTCTAAAAGAAAATGTGGCATCACACTTGAAAGCCAAGAACCAGGACCTACAGTGATCCAATCAGCCTCTCTTAATGCAGTGATAGCTTCTGGTGTAGCTTTTGGTTTGGAAGGAATTATGCGAAGTTGGGAAACCTCACCTCTTGCTGCTGCAACCTCTATTTGTCCCTGCACAGTTTTCATTTCACCTTTTAGATTGAATGTGGCTTCAATATCCAAAGGCTCGAGTGCCATTGGTAAAACCCTTCCCACTACTTGCAGTAAATCGCCAACTCGAGCTAAACCTTTTACCGGATCACCATCTCTATCCCACAAAGCGGTGAGCAGTAAATTTCCAATTGCATGGTTATCCATTGGACCATCACTGGTGAACCGATACTGCATTATCTCTGCCCAACTCCTGCCCCAATCATCATCGCTGCAAAGAGCGGCAAGTGCCATTCGTAAATCACCGGGTGGAAGTGAATTGAACTCACTTCGTAATCTGCCCGAAGATCCGCCATTATCAGCAACAGTGACAATGGCGGTCACCTCATTTGTTAGATCCCGCATTGCAGATAATGTTGCGGCTAATCCATGCCCACCACCTAAACAAACAACCTTTTGATTTGTAAGTGGCAAGGTTAAATCTCTCTACCTAGATCACGATGCAAAGCTTTACTTTGTATGTGCTTAGCCGACATTGAATTACTTGATGTTAGGCGTAAATTTAACTCCTGTGTAATGGCGACTGATCGATGTTTACCACCGGTGCATCCAATGGCCAAAGTTAGGTACTTCCTGCCCTCCTCGATAAAACCAGTTGCCATAGTTTCAAAGAGTGATTGATAACGAGTCAGGAACTCCTGCACATTTGCCGAGTTTAAAACCGCATCACTTACCGGTTTATCTAACCCAGACATCGGTCTTAACTCAGGATCCCAGTGAGGATTTGCTATGAAGCGACAATCAACAACTAGATCGGCATCTACTGGAATTCCATATTTGTAGCCAAAGGAGAGGATATTCACCTGCAGATCCACGGAGTTATCCTCATGAAAGTAATCAGCTATCTTCTTCTCAAGTTGATGAATATTTAAAGAGGAGGAATCAATAATCAAATCTGCGCTTTCGCGTATCTCACGCAACCTTGAACGCTCCTTGCCAATGCCATCCAATATTCGATCAGTCGCTTGTAAAGGATGTGGTCTTCTTGTTGATTCAAACCGCCTCACTAATGCCTCATCGCTAGCATCAACAAATAAAATCTTGCGACCAACTCCTTGTTCACCAATTTCAGCCAGAGAAAGGGTTAGATCATCGAAAAATGCTCGACCCCGAACGTCGATAACGACCGCTATCTGCTTAACCGATCCCTCAACTAAATCAATCAAATTGGCTAACAAGGCTGGCGGAAGATTATCAACTACATACCAACCTAAATCTTCAAGTGAATGCGCAACAGTTGATCGTCCAGCACCACTCATGCCGGTGATGATTAAAAGTTCGGTATCACTCTTCATGGTGACATCATGCTAGATATGTCAAGCATCTAAAATCTCACCTGTTTGCAGATCTACGCCTTGGGTTACAAAGGCGGTTTCTAGCATCTGGAAAATGCTCTGCGCCATTTTCTCGCCAATCCCAGGTACCGCCGCCAACTCAGCTACTGAAGCTTTTCGTAAGGCGGTAACTGATCCAAAACTTTCCAAAAGTGATCTACTGCGGCTTTGTCCAAGCCCTGGCACCTCATCTAGAAGTGACTCCAACATCATCTTTGATCTCTTACTTCTATGAAAGGTAATTGCAAATCTATGCGCTTCATCACGGATACGTTGAAATAGATAGAGCGCTTCACTATGACGTGGAAAGATTATTGGTTCAGAGGTATTTGGCAGGTAAACCTCTTCTAATCGCTTCGCTAATCCAACCAACGCCACATCAGTTATTCCTAACTCTTGAAAAGCTCTGGCTGCGGCATTTACTTGACCCTTACCCCCGTCAACAATTACTAGTTGTGGTGGATAAGCAAAACGTGGTTTTGGTGCGCCATCAATATCGGCCTGTACCTGATCAATATCCTTCTCCGCTAAATACCTTTTAAATCGACGGGTAATGACATGATGGATTGCTCTGGTGTCATCAAATCCATCCTCATCATTTAGAGAGAATCTTCGATAATCACTCTTCTTAGCCTGCCCATCCTCGAAAACTACCATCGATGCCACCATATTGGTCCCTTGAATATTTGAAATATCAAAACATTCGATACGAAGTGGTAACTCCGCTAATTCTAGATACTCACTTATCTGCGTCAATGCATTTCCACTTACAGCCGCATCATTGGCTCGTTTGCTCAAATATTGAATTAAAGCTTGATGGGCATTTCGTTTGACCATCTCAACGATCTCAACCTTTTCGCCCCGCTGCGGCTGAAGAAGAGTCACCGTTGCGCCCTTTTTCTGAGTCAACCATTGCGCTAGCTCGACGCTATCCGGAGGTAATTGATCAACCAGGATCTCTGCTGGTGGAATTACCTCATCATAAATTTTTCCGAGCATGGCAGAGATTATTGATTGATCTTCAAGAATATTTACTCTATCAATTATCCAAGAGCGTGAACCGGTGATTCGTCCAGATTTAATTATGAATTGAGAGAGCGAGGCATGAGTAATATCCTCGTGAATTGCAAGTACATCAGCATCTATTTTTTCATTTAAGAATCGATCGGTAGATTCAAAGGCTTTATTTATCGCACCTAATTGATCACGCAGCCGAGCCGCTTTTTCAAACTCCTCGTTACCCGAGGCCGCCAACATCTCTGATTCGACTCGAGTTGCAATCTCCTCCGGTGATTTCTCTAAAAATGTCACCAGATTATTGGCCATTTTCTTATGATCACTCTCGCTTATCCATTCAACACATGGAGCGGCACACTTTCCGATATCTCCCAATAAACACTGCCGTTTGTTTCGTTGGGCAGTTTTAAAGTTTGCCTCCGTACAGCTTCTGATTGGATATATCTTTATTAATGTCTCATAGGTACTACGCAATGCCCAAGCATGCGAGTATGGGCCGAAGTATCTAACCCCTTTGACCTTCCTTGCTCGCGAGATAAATAACCGTGGAAATTTCGCATCTAAATCAATAGCTAAGAAGGGGTAAGACTTATCATCCTTAAACTGAACATTAAAATCTGGGTTGTACTGCTTTATCCAAGTGAACTCCAGTTGTAGGGCTTCTACCTCTGTTTTAACCAAGGTCCAATCCACTCTTACTGCGGTGTGCACCATTCTTCTGGTTTTTACCTGCAGATTGCTGCCAAAGTAAGAGTTCAAACGATTCTTTATATTTTTTGCTTTTCCTACATAAATGACCTTGTCATCCTTATCAAAGAATCGATATACACCTGGGTCACTTGGCAGGTTGCTTGGGCGATAACTTTGTGGATCTGCCATTTTTTTACTTCGCTAAAGCTTCAGCTAAATACTTTCCGGTATAACTCTTTGAATTCTTAGCCACCTCTTCAGGACGCCCTTCGGCCACAACTAAACCACCACCAGATCCGCCTTCAGGTCCAAGATCAATGATCCAATCCGCAGACTTGATCACATCAAGGTTGTGTTCAATCACAATTACGGTATTTCCAGTATCTACTAAACGATTTAGAACCAACAGTAACTTTCGCACATCCTCAAAGTGCAATCCAGTTGTTGGCTCATCTAAAACATAGATAGTGCGACCAGTCGATCTGCGCTGAAGTTCAGTAGCAAGCTTGACTCGTTGCGCCTCACCGCCAGATAAAGTTGGTGCTGATTGACCAAGCCGCACATAACCTAATCCCACATCACTCAAGGTCTTTAAAAAGCGAGCGATCGCCGGAACAGATTCAAAGAATTTATTTGCCTCTTCAATCGGCATATCTAAAACTTGGGCAATAGTTTTACCTTTGTAATGAACTTCCAGGGTTTCTCGGTTGTACCTAGCCCCATGGCATACCTCGCATGGAACATAGACATCTGGCAAGAAATTCATCTCGATTGTGATTGTGCCATCACCTGAACAATTTTCGCACCGTCCACCTTTTACATTAAAGGAGAATCTTCCTTGTTGATATCCCCGCACCTTAGCTTCACTAGTTTCAGCAAATAAGGCGCGCACCTTATCGAAAACACCGGTATAGGTAGCCGGGTTGGATCGCGGAGTTCGACCAATAGGTGATTGATCAACATGTACAACCTTATCCAATTGATCTAATCCCGTAACGGTGCGATGTCTGCCTGGAACAATAGTTGCACCATTTAATTTATTTGCCATTACTGAGTAGAGAATGTCATTAACTAATGTTGATTTACCAGAACCTGAAACTCCTGTCACCGCCACAAATGCTGCAAGCGGAAAGGAGACATCAATATTTTGTAGATTATTCTCTTTTGCAGCCTTAACCGTAATTACCTTTTTTTCATTAATTGGACGTCGTTTTTTAGGAATCTCAATAACACTTCGGCCAGCTAAATATGCACCCGTGATTGAACCTTTCGCTTTAATCAAATCTTCGTAAGAACCAGATGAGACAACCTCTCCGCCATGTTCTCCCGCCCCTGGTCCAATATCTACAATCCAATCAGCGGTTCGAATTGTGTCCTCATCATGTTCTACAACGATTAAAGTATTTCCTAAATCACGCAATCTAGTTAAAGTTTCAATCAATTTACGATTATCTCTTTGGTGCAAACCAATGCTTGGCTCATCTAAAACATAAAGCACGCCAGTTAAGCCAGAACCTATCTGGGTTGCTAATCTAATTCGTTGAGCTTCACCACCGGATAGCGTCGCAGCCGGCCTAGCCAATGATAAGTAATCAAGTCCAACATCAAGTAGAAAACCTAACCGCGCGTGTACCTCTTTTAAAACCCGTTCTGCAATCTGCTTCTGTCTAGCATTAAGCGAAATACTCTTTAAAAATTTAGCACACTCTGCGATTGAAAGCTCGCAAATTTGTGCAATATTTTTCTCTCCAATTGTCACCGCTAACACCTCTGGTTTTAGCCTCGCCCCATTGCAAGCAGGGCATGGAGTCTCACGCATGTAGGCTTCATATTTACTTCGACTGAAATCACTATCTGTTTCTAGATGCTTTCGGCGAATAAACGGTGCTACTCCCTCAAAGCCAGTTGAATAATCTCGCACGCGGCCATATCTGTTTTTGTACTTCACATGAACTTCATACTCATAACCATTAATGATTGCTTCTCTAGCTTTTTCAGGTAGTTTTTTCCATGGCGTATCAAGTGAGAACTTCACATCTGTCGCTAATCCTTGAAGCAACCTTTGAAAATACTCATTGACATTACCACTGGACCAAGGCGCGATCGCTCCTTCGTAAATCGAGATTGAATCATCAGGAATTACTAACTCCTCATCAACCTCCAGTTTGGTTCCAATTCCCCCGCACTCGGCACATGCGCCAAATGGTGAGTTAAATGAAAAGGATCTCGGTTCGAGCTCTTCAAAGGAAAGTTCGCAATCGGCACACGCCATATGTTCGCTATAACTACGCTCTTTATCTGGTGAACCAACCTTTAAATCTACAAAATCTAAAACTACTAGGCCGCCTGCCAATCGCAATGCGGTTTCAATCGAATCGGTGATGCGAGATTTACTCTCCGGCTTCACAGATAATCGGTCAACAACTACCTCGATTGTATGCTTCTCTTGTTTCTTTAATTTTGGCACTTCGGCAATTGCATAGACTGTGCCATCAACTCTTACTCGGGCGTAGCCTTGAGTTGTAAAATCCTTAAAGAGGTCTACAAACTCACCCTTTCGGGCGCGAATAACAGGTGCCAGGACTTGAAATTTACTTCCGGCTGACATCTGCAAAATCTGGTCAACAATATTTTGTGGTGTTTGTCTAGCTATCTCTTTTCCACAATTAGGACAGTGCGGCTTGCCCGCTCTGGCAAAAAGCAAGCGAAGGTAATCGTAGACCTCAGTGATTGTTCCTACCGTAGAGCGAGGATTTCTATTTGTAGATTTCTGATCAATCGATACCGCCGGTGATAAGCCTTCAATAAAATCAACATCTGGCTTATCCATCTGACCTAAGAATTGACGGGCATAAGCGGATAAGGACTCTACATATCTACGTTGTCCTTCAGCGAAGATAGTGTCAAACGCCAATGAGGATTTGCCGGAACCAGATAATCCCGTAAAAACAATAAGTGAATTACGTGGTAAATCTAGCGATACATTTTTTAAGTTATGTTCGCGGGCACCACGGATTATTAATCGATCATTCATTAATTACCCGCCTCCTCCATGCCCCTTAACTCCTTTTTTAACTCTCTGATCTCATCACGCAGTCGAGCTGCAACTTCGAAAGCCAGTTCAGCGGCGGCAGCGCGCATCTGGTCAGTAAGGGATTGTATGAGAGCGATCAACTCCTGTCTTGGTAATGAGGAGGTATCTGAGCGGGATAGACCGGAGGTAATAACCGATCGCTTCTGATCTCCAGTTAATTCAGCTGTGTCATCAACCTCCTTTGCAATTAGATCTGTGATGTCGGCAATCTTCTTGCGTAGTGGAGTTGGATCGATACCATGTTCGAGGT
>WLHY01000019.1 GCA_009702465.1 Actinomycetota bacterium | reverse complement strand
TGTTTTGCCGTATCCAACATCACCGCAAACAATTCGATCCATCGGATGAGGCGCTTCCATGTCCCGCTTTACCTCATCTATTGTGGATTGTTGATCAATTGTTTCAACAAATGCAAAGCTCTCCTCTAACTCCTTTTGCCAGGGCGTATCTTGCGAAAACGCAAAACCTGGTGCACTCATTCGCGCCGCATACAATCTAATTAACTCTGCTGCAATCTGTTTGATTGCCTTTCTTGCTTTTCGCTTAGTCGTTTGCCAATCTGCGCCACCAATTCTGTGAAGTGATGGCGCTTCACCGCCTACATACTTAGTCACCTGTTCTAGGGTGTCAGTTGGTACAAACAATTTATCTGCCGGTTGACCACGTTTAGCAGATGCGTACTCAAGTACTAAGTACTCTCTTGTAACACCATTAGTACTTCGATTTATCAACTCAACATAACGACCAACGCCATGCTGTTCATGGACTACATAATCTCCGGGAATTAGCAGTAGCGGATCAATAGATTTTTTTCGTCGCGATGGCATTCTCGCTAAATCTTTATCAGAGGCGCGCTGCCCAGAGATATCTTTCTCTGTCAGGAAGACAATTTTCTCTGATTTACTAATAAATCCATTTGCAATTGCGCTTTGAATTAAACGAATAACAGAGCTTTCAGATGCACTTAGAGAGTTTGGTAAATCTGCTTGATTTAATAACTCATGAAATCGATTTAATGTGCCTAAACCAGGGGCGGAAAAGGTTATTTGATAACCATCTTTAAACCACTCCTTAATCTGTGAAATTGCCGCCTCATAATCATTGCCAAAGGATTCAATCTCAGTAATCTCTTTAATCTCAAGATCATCAGGATCGGTTTGATAAAGATTTAAAGCTCGCAATGAGAAGTGGGCCGCTTTACTTTCAGAGATTATAAAATCAAGTGTGAAAAAGCTCCCCTTATCTAACTCCTTACTTAAATCAATCGGGGCTTGCTTTGCCCCACCTTTTTCTCCTTCTAAATTTCTCCAAGCTAAATTTGACCAGGCAGCCTCCAGAAACTCTTGATTTGTTTCTAAGAGATCAATTGCCCTTGATGTCAGTCGAGGTTGATCAATTAACCAAATTTGAGTTTTAGCTGGCAGGTATTGAATTAAAGATTTGTACTCATTAACTAAGCCGGCTGCTAAGGATTCAACTCCTTCAAAGTAAATTCCCTCTTCTATTTTTTCAGTTAACTCTTTAATTTGGGGATAACGCTCACCTAAAGCAGCTGCCTTGCTTTTTACCTCTGCATCAATAATCAACTCTCGACAGGGATAAATCTGCAATTGTTCAAGCTTTGTAATTCTTCGTTGATCTGAGATTGAAAAGTATGAGAGCTCCTCTATCTCATCACCAAAGTAATCAACTCGCACTGGATGCTCATGATCGGCTGGAAAGAGATCAACGATCCCACCGCGTACGGCAAACTCACCACGGCGCTCGACTAGATCAACTCGTGCAAAGCCAAAGGTTGATAACTTCTCAACTAATTCACTTAATTCAATTTGCTGACCTATTGCCAACGAGAGTTTTGTTTTACCTAGATCATTAGCAATTATTGGTTGAAGTAGAGCGCGAATTGATGTAACAACAATCTGTGATTGATTTGAAGCAATAGCATTTAGAGCCTTGAAGCGATTTGTAACGGTGTCACTTTTAGGACTTAATCGCTCATGTGGCAGAGTTTCCCAAGGTGGAAAATTAGAGATTGCAGTTGATGGTAAGTATGATTTTAATTCTGCAGTTAGCTCATCAGCTTTTCTAGTAGAGCTTGTCACCAACAATAATGGCTGTTCATTAGATGCAACCGCTGCTAGCAATGAATGGATCGCTGCTGGGGCAACTAATGGGCCTGCTTGATCCAGTAAGTACTTATTGATTACAGCTTCCAACGCTTTAACTTCGCTGCGCATGAAGGGCTCCAATCTATAAATCCTCAAATAACGCCAGTTACCCCCACTTCTAAAAGAAGGGGGGTGTTTGATCTGGGGAAATTCTAGTTGAATAAATTAGGCATATTCGACCACCGATACCTGTAATGATTACGCCATGGACTCCGACAACTCAGCCCTGCGAAATGATGTTAGAAGGTTAGCGGATCTACTTGGTCAAACCTTGACACGTCAGGAAGGACCAGAGCTTTTAGATTTAGTTGAATCAGTTCGTTTGGCGGTTAAAGAGGGACGACCAGATGAGGCGCTTAGTGATCTCTCGGTAGCAAAAATAGTCTCACTTGTTAGAGCCTTTAGTACCTACTTTAATTTAGCAAATGTTGCTGAACAGGTTGACCGTGTAAAACTCTTATCAAACCAACAACATCTTGGTGGAAGTTGGATTAGCCAAGCAGTATCTAATATTGAAGCTGCACTTAATAAAAAAGAGTTCTCAAAAGCAGAGTTACAAGGTTGGATAAATGGCCTTTCGATTAGACCTGTGTTCACCGCTCATCCGACTGAGGCTGCTCGTAGATCAGTTCTAAGTAAGTTGACCACGATCTCAGAGCTACTTGATGCACCAGATGGCAAAGTTAAAGATGCCCGATTAGCTGAAACCATAGATTTACTCTGGCAAACCGATGAGTTAAGAATTGGACAACCAGAGCCATTAGATGAAGCGGTCAACTCTTTGTACTACTTAGATGAGTTACTTGAATTTACTGTTCCGGAAGTTCTTGATCAATTTGCTAAAGAGTTAAATCGAATTGATATCAAGGTAGGCCTCACCGCTAAACCTTTGACCTTTGGTACTTGGATAGGTGGCGATCGCGATGGCAATCCATTTATTACTGCAGAGGTAACAAAATCTGCCATCTTGTTACAAAATGCTTACTTCACCCGAACCGTAATTAACTTACTGGATGAGCTTCGCCAAGGACTTTCCGTCTCTACAAAGTTGGCTGGTGTATCACCAGAGTTGCTTAAATCTGTAGCGCAAGATTTAGAGCTAATTCCGGAGATTGAACAGCGGTTCCGCAGAATTAATGTTGAAGAGCCTTATCGTTTGAAGGCAACAGCAATCCGACATAAATTATTAATTACTCAAGCCAGACACCGCAGTTCAGCTGATCATGTCCCTGGACGCGATTACAAAGACACCACTGAGTTACTGGCCGATTTCACCATCATGCGAGATTCCCTACTTAAACACAATGGTGAGTTAATTGCTGGCGGCTTACTTGAGCGATTAACACGAGCAATTACCGCCTTTGGTTTAACCCATGCAACTATGGATGTTCGAGAGCACTCAGATGCCCACTGGAAATTACTTGAACAAACAGTAGGCAAGTTAGATATGAAGCAGATAAGTGCAGCCTTAATTTCTGATGCAAAGTTAGATCTAAATAAATTAGATGAGCCAAGTAAAAAGACATTTGAAACATTTTTGGCAATTGGTGAGTTAATTCAGCAATTTGGCCCTGAAGTAATTGAAACCTACATCATCTCAATGACTAAATCAGCGGAGGATGTTTTAGCAGCGGTTTTGATTGGAAAGTACGCTGGATTGATCAATCTAACTGCGCCAGTGAAGTTTGCTCAGATTAACTTCGTACCACTTCTTGAAACAGTTGCTGAATTACGAGCAGCTGATGAGATTCTAGATAAGTTGTTGAGTAATAAGGAGTACCGCGAGATTGTTTCCCTTCGTGGAAATATTCAAGAGGTAATGCTTGGTTACTCAGATTCAAATAAGGATGCTGGAATTACAACCAGCCAGTGGGAGATTCACAAAGCACAACGCAAACTTAGAGATATTTCAATTAAACATGGGGTTAAGTTGCGCTTATTCCACGGTCGCGGTGGATCTGTTGGTCGCGGTGGTGGGCCAACCTATGATGCTTTAATTGCTCTTCCTTGGGGTTCAATTGATGGACAGATAAAGATGACTGAGCAAGGTGAAGTTATCTCCGATAAGTATGGTTTACCTGCATTAGCTAAAGAGAATATTGAGCTAACGCTAGCTGCTGCACTTGAAGCAACTGTGTTAAATCGAAAGCCAAGACAAAGCTCGAACTCATTAAACTCATGGGATTCCTGTATGGATTTAATCAGTGATGCCGCTTTCGCAGCCTATCGAAATTTAGTAGATCAACCTGATCTGCCAAATTACTTCTACCAATCAACTCCAGTAGAACAGTTAGGTAATTTATTTTTAGGTTCAAGACCATCTCGTAGAGCTGATGCTGGTGGTGGACTTGCCTCATTAAGAGCCATTCCATGGGTATTTGGCTGGACGCAATCTAGACAAATTGTTCCAGGTTGGTTTGGTGTGGGATCTGGCTTAAAAGCAGCACGCTTAGCTGGCCACGGAGATTTACTTGTTGATCTACTTAAGGAGTGGCACTTCTTCCGAACCTTTATTAGTAATGTCGAGATGACAATTGCAAAGACAGATTTAAAGATTGCCCAAAGATATGTTGAAGCATTGGTTGATCCTGCCCTGCACAAAATTTTTGATCAGATCAAAGCAGAGTACGAACTTACCGTTGCTGAATTATTGGCACTAACAAATAAAAAAGAGTTGCTTGGCAATCAGCCAATTCTGGCTCGAACCCTGGCGGTAAGAGACACCTACCTAGCGCCTCTGCAATTACTTCAAGTCTCTTTATTGAAACAGGTTCGTGCTCAAACTACGCCAGATCCATTGCTTACTAGGGCGCTCCTGTTAACAATTAATGGTGTGGCTGCTGGTCTAAGAAATACTGGCTGATTATGCTCATTGCAGAGTTAGATCGGAGTTAAAGTGGCTAAGCAATTTGTTTATCCATTTACCTTTGGTGATAAAAGTAAATCAGATCTGCTTGGTGGCAAGGGTGCCAATATTGCAGAGATGGTGCAGATGGGATTACCTGTTCCACCAGGTTTTACAATCACAACCGATGCTTGCCGCGAGTTTTTAACTACTGGCAATATTCCAACTCAATTATCTGGTCAGGTTGATACTGCCCTAGCTAACCTTGAGAAGGTTGTTGGGAAGAAATTTGGTGATGCGAAAAATCCATTACTAGTCTCAGTTCGATCAGGTGCTAAGCACTCTATGCCAGGAATGATGGAGACGGTACTTAATGTTGGCATTACACCCGAGGTTGCAGAAGCTATGGCGATTGCATCGGGCAATGAAAAGTTTGCCTGGGACTCTTATCGCCGATTTATAGATATGTATGGCCGAATTGTTTGTGAGGTGCCAGATGAGAGTGTTCATGAATTAGAAAGTGAGTATCTGAAAAAACATAATGCTGCTGTGGTTGCAGATTTAACTGCACCCGCCCTTAAGGATCTAGCAGCACAATTAATAAAGTTGATCGAATCACACACGGCACGTGCCTTCCCAACTAATCCAGTAGATCACCTAAATCATTCAATCGAGGCGGTATTTCGATCATGGAACTCAGAACGAGCAAACCTCTATCGCAAGCGAGAGCGCATTCCATCTGATCTTGGAACAGCGGTAAATATTCAATCGATGGTCTTTGGAAATCTAAGTGATGACTCCGGTACTGGTGTTGCATTTACTCGTAATCCAGCAACTGGTGAAAAGGGAAGTTACGGAGATTATCTAGATAAGGCTCAGGGTGAAGATGTAGTTGCCGGAATTAGAAACACTATGTCTTTAGTTGATATGGCGAAGAAAGAGCCGGTAGTGCATGCTGAATTAGAGAGATTGATGAAAACTCTTGAGGATCATTACCGAGATCTATGTGATATCGAATTCACTGTAGAGCGTGGAAAGTTATGGATTTTACAAACTCGAGTTGGCAAGCGAACAGCAGAAGCTGCTTTCCGTATTGCAACTCAGTTAGTTGATGAGGGCAAGATCTCTATGGATGAAGCACTTGCCAGAACTAATGGTGAGCAATTAGTACAACTTATGTTTCCGCAATTTGATTTGTCACAAAAACAAAATTTAATCGCAACTGGAATCCCTGCATCCCCTGGTGCAGCAGTTGGTGAGGTTGTCTTTAACTCAAAGAAGGCTTTTGATTTAGCTAAAGCTGGACGTAAAGTAATTTTGGTTCGTCGTGAGACAAGTCCTGATGATTTAGTCGGAATGGTAGCTGCTGAAGGAATTTTAACAACGCGCGGTGGAAAAACATCTCATGCAGCTGTCGTTGCACGCGGTATGGGTAAGACCGCTGTCTGCGGAACTGAAGCGATAAATGTCGATGAAAAACTTTTGCAATTTAACATTGGCGATCTAATCATCAAAGAGGGTGAGATTATCTCGATCGATGGCACCACCGGTTGTGTTTACCTGGGCGAGATTGCCGTTACCCAATCCACCGTTACCTCATACTTAGAGGGCAAGGTAAAGGTGGATTCAGATCAGGCTAGCCCGATTGTTAAAGCGGTGGATCGAATCTTGAACCACGCTGATGAGATTAGAAAATTATTTGTCAGAGCCAACGCGGATACGCCAGAGGATAGTCAACGCGCACGAACACTTGGAGCTCAAGGAATTGGTCTATGCCGCACAGAGCATATGTTTTTAGGTGAGCGCAGATCATATGTAGAGCAAGTTGTTTTGGCAGAAAGTGAAGAGGAACAAAACAAGGTAATTGCGCAGATGCAGGTGCTGCAACAAGCTGATTTTGTTGGAATCCTAAAAGCGATGTCTGGTTTACCGGTAACGGTGCGTTTATTAGATCCACCGCTACATGAATTTCTGCCAGATCTGGCAAGCCTAAGTGCACAAATGGCGACAGCTGAGGCTTTGAATAAAGAGGTCAGCACTCGAGATAAAGCGATATTTACCGCGGTTAAGAGGTTGCATGAAGCAAATCCAATGCTTGGCCTACGAGGTGTGCGTCTTGGAATATTGATTCCAGAGTTGTTTAAAATGCAGGTTCGAGCTTTGGTCTTAGCAAGTATTGAGGTTAAAAAGGCCGGCTTTGATCCACGTCCAGAGTTAATGATTCCATTGGTTACAACCCAGCGAGAGCTCTTATATCTTCGAGAAAATCTTGAGGCGGAGATTGTAAAAACTTTAGGTAATGAAAAATTAGATATACCGATTGGCACAATGATTGAAACGCCAAGAGCTGCAATTACTGCAACTAGATTGGCAGATTACGCAGATTTCTTCTCCTTTGGCACCAATGATCTAACCCAATTAACGTGGGCATTTAGCCGAGATGATGTTGAATCAACATTTTTGCCAAGATACTTAGATCTAGAGCTGCTGCCATTTAATCCATTTGAATCACTAGACCAAGATGGTGTTGGCTTATTGGTAAAGATTGCCAGAGATCAGGCTCGAGCGGTTCGAAAGGATTTTAAATTAGGCGTATGTGGTGAGCATGGTGGTGATCCAAGGAGTATTCACTTCTTTAACAATCTAGATATTGATTATGTCTCTTGCTCGCCATTTAGAGTTCCGGTTGCAAGGCTAGAAGCTGGTCGTGCTCAAATTATCAAGAGTTAAAAGCGGTTTGCGCCTTATCTATTCCATTCTCAATTAACGCCTTTATTGACTGGCCGCCTCTATCAATAAAATTAAGTAATTCATTTCGCTCCTCTTTGCTAAAAGGCTTTAAGACAAAATCCGCTGGATCCTGTTGTCCAAGTGGTCTACCAATTCCCATTCGGACTCGATAGTAATCTGCAGTACCAAGGGATGAGGTCAATGATTTCAATCCATTATGGCCATTATCGCCACCGCCAAACTTTAGACGTAACGAATTGAATGGAAGATCTAACTCATCATGAGCCACAATTACTTGATCTACCGGAATCTTGTAGAAATCAATTAGAGCTTTTGCTGGCCCACCCGTTTCATTCATATAGCCACGAGATTTAGCCAACACTAAAGTGTTGTCATTAACTCTGATCTCACAGATCTCCATCCGAGATTTATGAGCTGTAAATTTATTATTTTCTGCTAACTCAGCGAGCAGCAATTGACCAATATTGTGTCTGGTTTTTTCATACTCAGGACCTGGATTACCCAGGCCAATTACCAACCAACGAGCCGTCATAAGTTAAGGCTAGCGGTTGGCTAATCTATTTAACTTACTTTTTATCATCCTTTGCGGCAGCGCCTTCAGCAGGAGCAGCACCTTCAGCAGGAGCAGCACCTTCAACTGGGGCGGCAACAACTGCAACCTCTTCAACCTCTGCAGAACGAACTGATAAGTGAACAACTGTCATCTTTGGATCACTGATTAATTTAATTCCAGCAGGCAGAACAACCTTATCTGCAGTTAGAGATTCACCAGCAGCCAAGCCCTCCATGCTAAGAACTAAGAAGCTTGGAATGCTTGTTACATCTGCTTCAACCTCGATTGAAGTATTAACATTTTCCAAAATACCATCCTGATCGTACTTACCTTCAGTATGAACTGGAACTGAAACGATAACTTTCTCACCACGACGAACAATTACTAGATCTATGTGCTCAAGCAAGCCAGTTAATGGATCACGAGAAACTGATTTAGGAAGAGTTAATTCAGTGTGATCATCTAGAACAACATCAATCAAAACGTTAGAAGTTTTTAATGCGACACCAAGTTCGCGAGAAGGAAGCTGCACATGTTGTGGCTTCTCACCATGACCATAAATTACCGCCGGTATAAATCCATCACGGCGAGCTCTGCGCGACGCACCTTTACCAAATTCAGTACGGCGTGCGCCTTTGATTGAAATTTCAGCCATTTTACTTCTCCCTCGATAACGGTTTTATCCCTCGCGGAACTTCGAGCCCGTAGATTAGCGGGAGTAAGGCAGATAGGACAAATCCGATTGTGCGCCCGTAGGGATTCCAACCCAAAACCGAGTTATTTGCTTATAGAGTGATTTTCTTAAGAACTTTACCTTCGCTGGTTACTTGTACTTGATAGCCCTTTAATTTATCTGAGGCTTTGATTATTAGCTGTCCATCCTCATTAAATGAAAGTGAAATACTTTGGCTTTTTGCACCTTTTTTAATCGCAAGCGCTTTGATTACTGAACTGGCTGCAGATACTTCTAATGTGCTTGTTAGGACAAAACCACCAGACCTATTGACTTTAACAAATTTAGAGGTCGAAATCTCATTCTCTACAATTTTCTTCAGCTCAAGTAGTGATGCGCTCTTTGCTCTTTCATCTGCGTTAGGCAAAAAGACATAATTTTTCTCTGCAGCAGTTTGAGTTCCATCTGGATTCTTTATCCAAAACGGATTTTCCGGAGTTGCAATTGGACCAGTTGCGCCTTGTGGTGCTGCTGCAAATTTTGGAGTTCCATCTGTGTTGTAACCAATATGGATCATTCCTGGCGGTGCTGGCTCGTTAAGCTCTGATTCTGCTCCTACATTATTCCTAGCTTTTTCTTCTGCATTGGGTATAAACGTATAGTTTTTCTCAGCTTCAGTTGGAGTGCCGTCAGGATTCTTCATCCAAAATGGATTTTCCGGCGTTGCGATTGGCCCAGTTGCTCCTTGTGGGGCAGGACCATACATCGGAGTTCCATCTGTGTTGTAGCCAATCAATATCTGTGCGTAACTGGCAGTAGGAATTGAAAAAATTAAAATAGATGCGCAAAGAAAAATTCTTTGATTACGAAATGACATACTTAATTTTAGAGAGAAAATCTGATAATTTCAATGGTGTAAAAGTTGATGCGCTCTAATGGATTTTAACCCGAGTGCCTCCTGACTGAGATTTTTTTCTAAATTAAAAAGCTCGGATTGGTCGGACGTAGGTCGCTAGGCCTTTACCGGAACCAGCTTGGTCACCTAAATTAAAACGGACACGGCTAGCGTTGTTACTACCACTTTCAGATGAGGACCAATAGATGCTGTCGTTGGTTGTATCAAAAAACCCTCCGATACTGCTTCGCCGCACACGCATCTCTGCAAGTTCGTTTACAGAGGGCAAATACCAATCAGCAAACGTAACGCCTTCTACGGTAACGGTGTGGGAATCCGCTAACGCTGCAGCAACGCCAGTATCAGAATTTCCTGCACGAATGATTGCCAGAGTATTGCGATAGCCTGACCCAATCGCGGTTGCAGTGGCAGTCTCTGTTGAGCCGCCATATGTGCCAACCACTTGAGAGGTGTTGTTGGCCCACTTTGCTACTGGATCTCCTGCTCCACCATTCCATAAACTTGGTGCAGCCTCTAGATATTTACAAGTTGCAGCAAGTGTTGGACCACAATTAAATCCTGAAGCTAAGTAA
Organism: Actinomycetota bacterium; assembly: GCA_009702465.1. Lineage (GTDB taxonomy): Bacteria > Actinomycetota > Actinomycetes > Nanopelagicales > Nanopelagicaceae > Nanopelagicus. The sequence goes on along the minus strand of WLHY01000019.1, from coordinate 867 downwards.
TAAAAAATAACTCCACCACCAGGTCCGGTATCACCAACATCTCCAGTAACCCTTAACTGATAGGTAGCGGTTGCAGTTTCTCCTGAAGCAGATGTGCCAGTGATTGTGTATGTGGTTGCCGTTCTAGTTTCAGTTGGTGTTCCGGATATTCGTCCCGTGGAGGCATTAAAGGTTAAAGGTGCGGGAGGAGTTGGTGAGATTGTATAGGAAGTGACTGGAGCACCAGTTTCGGTAATTGAGTAACCAGCGAGCGAATAGTTTACAAACCGGGTTTCAGTAGTTCTTGAAAGCGTAAATGCAGGAGCAGTAACGGTTGATCCACCGGAGGATGATGCAGCTACGACTCTGACTATTTTGTTTGCCAGGGTAGTAACAGGCTGTGATGGTTTTGATTCAACAGAGGTGCCGTTGATGTTGTGAGCGGTAACGGTGAAGGTGTAGGTGGTTGATTTAGTTAGACCACTTATCGTGATTGAGCCAGAGCCTCTTTGAAGAGTGATGCCAGTTGCATTTCCAGGGTTTGCTCTTGCGGTGTAGTAGAGAACTGGGGTTTGGCCATCATTAGCTGGTGCATCAAAGTAGACGACTGCCTCATCAGAATCAGTTTCAAAGGCTCTAGTAATTACTGGAGTAGTTGGCTTAATGGAGCGGGTGTAAAAATTGAAATCTGCTGAGTTGATGACCCGATTATTGGTAGTCCTAATACTTACTCTAAATTTGTAATCAGTTCCTGGTGTTAAGGCTGTGACTCTTTGCAGGACATATCCACTAACTTTTCGTGTGAAGGTTTTGGAGTATGAGGCGGCATTTGGCGTATTTGGTGTTGCAGTAATTGAGTAGGAGCGAACAGCTGCGCGGGCAATCTTT
>WLHY01000018.1 GCA_009702465.1 Actinomycetota bacterium | reverse complement strand
TATATATAGTGGTTAGTAGTAACCAGGCGATATAGTTGTGGGAGGTAGGTAAAACCGCAGGTCACACGCAGTAAAATTACTTGCAAATACTGTGTATAAACGGTGGAGAAGCTGTTTATTAAAGGTTTACCACAAACCCTTAAAGCAGATTATCCACAGTTATCCACAACTTATCCCCAATCTGGGGGTTAAATCTGTGGTTAACCTTTTTATCAAAACTTCTATATTTAATTGGATTTAAAGCTATTTTTTAGATTGCTGCTTAATTCGGTTGGTTAGCTCGGTGACCTGGTTGTAAATCGATCTGCGCTCAGCCATCAATTGGCGGATCTTTCGATCAGCATGCATAACTGTGGTGTGATCGCGCCCCCCAAAAGCTTGGCCGATTTTTGGAAGAGATAACTCTGTTAATTCGCGGCACAGGTACATAGCGATCTGGCGAGCATTTACCAAAACCCTAGAGCGAGAGGTTCCACAAAGATCCTCAACTGAGAGGCTGAAGTAGGAGGCGGTCTGCGCCATAATGGTCGGACCAGTTATCTCTGGGCCACCCTCCTCTTGAATTAAATCCTTTAAAACAATCTCTGCCAAAGAGAGATCTACTAATTGTCGGTTTAATGAAGCAAAGGCGGTTACGCGAATTAATGCACCTTCGAGCTCGCGGATATTTGTAGAGATCTTTGATGCGATGTACTCAAGAACATCATCCGGAGCATTTAATTTATCCTGTGCCGCTTTTTTACGAAGAATTGCAATTCGAGTTTCAAGCTCTGGTGGTTGGATATCGGTAATCAAACCCCACTCAAATCGGGAGCGCAGACGATCCTCAAGAGTTGTTAATTGTTTTGGCGGGCGATCACTAGAGATAACAATCTGTTTGTTAGCGTTATACAAAGTATTAAAGGTATGGAAAAACTCCTCTTGAGTACGCTCCTTATTTTCTAAGAATTGAATATCATCAACCAACAAAATATCTAGATCACGGTAACGTTTTTGAAAAACTGAGGCTTTATCATCACGGATTGAGTTAATAAAGTCATTAGTGAACTCTTCAGATGAAACATAACGAACCCGAGTTGAGCCATAAAGCTCTTTTGCATAAGCACCAATCGCATGTAGTAAGTGGGTCTTACCCAATCCTGATTCACCGTAAATAAATAGCGGGTTGTAAGCCTTTGCTGGCGCTTCAGCAACCGCAACAGCTGCCGCGTGAGCAAAACGATTTGATGCACCTATAACAAAAGTTTCAAATATATAACGCGGGTTTAATTGAGAGGCCTCGGTGCTTAGTAATGAGGTGGAGTTTCGACCAGTTCCTGATTTAGGCTCTTGGTATTCAACCGTTTCTTCAACCACCTCTTCAACAAGATCACTCTTAGCCTCTGTTGTAACTGTAACTGCGATATTAATTTTCTCACCAAGCAGATTTGTTAACTCATCACTGATCAATGCCCGTAGACGGGTCTCTAAAACATCCTTAGTAAAGAGATCCGGAGCTGACAAAAGTAGATTTGATCCCTCTTCAGCACTTCCTGGAAGAAGTCCGAGTGGTTTAGTGCGGGTAAGAAATGCGCTGTATTGGGGGGTGGAGACGGATTCCACCACTTGATCCCACAGCATTTGCAGATCTACTTTGACCGCACTATCCATAACCACGACCTACATCCCGGCTAAAAGCCCTAAAATCATTATCCACATAGTTATCCACAGGCTGTGGTCTAAACCTGCCCTTTAAACTTCCAAAAGGCTCCAAAGATGGGGAAATCTGTGGATAGAGGGCGAAGGTAGGGGTAAAGGTCAAGAAAAGCAACTGGTTATCCACATTATTTTCCGCATACGGGGTTGGGGAGGGAGTTTTTTGGGCGGTTTGACCCTACTTGTCCCCAACCCCTACCCTTACGACCCTTAACCGCTGTGGCTCAAAAAGCTTGCACCCAGGCTGATGAGAATCAATACGAGAGTAATTACTAGGAGAGATTTATGAAGCGCACCTTTCAACCCAATGTACGCAAGCGTGCAAAGAAGCATGGATTCCGTGCCCGTATGGCCACCCGTGGTGGACGTGGAGTTTTATCAGCCCGTCGTGCCAAAGGCCGCGCAAAAATCTCCGCTTAACTAAAAAATCTAGTGTTACCAAAATCCAACCGCTTGCGGTCGGGTGCTGAGTTCACCCGAATTAGTAAAACTGGCCACCGCGCCTCATCTGCCAATTTAGTTATTTACGCAGCGCTTGAAAGTAATACAACCCCAAAAATCGGTTTTATTGTCAACCGCTCAGTTGGTGGCTCAGTTACCAGACATTTAGTTACCAGAAAATTACGTCATGATTTTGCTTCATACATAAACAAGTTACCAAAAAACACAATGTTGGTAGTTCGAGTATTAAAGGAACAAAAGGATTACCGAGCCGAGGTTTCTAGCTCTGTTACAAAGATTATTTCAAAGTTAACCAAGGTAGATGCATGAAAAAATCTTTTCTATATTTAATCTCTGCCTACCAAAAATATATTTCAGCTAACCGACCACAAAAATGTAAATACTACCCATCCTGTTCAAATTACACCTCCCTTGCAATTGAGGAGTTTGGTGCAAAGGGATTATTGATGGCAGCCTGGCGATTTGTTCGTTGTAATCCATTCTCTAATGGTGGGGTTGATTACCCATCAGCGGGATCACGGGCTAGATTAAAAGAGAGGTTATCCGCCTAATGGGATCGATTTTAAACCCCTTATATACAGCTGTTTCCTGGGTAATGATTACCTTCCACGATCTATTAAGTTTTACCAACAATCAAGATCTACAGTGGTCAGTTGGAATTATCGGCTTAGTTATTTTAATTCGAATTATTTTAATTCCACTCTTTGTAAAGCAGATTAAAAGCCAACGCGCTCTAACCGCTCTGCAACCACAAATGAAGGCGATTCAAAAGAAGTACAAGGATGATCGACAGAAGCAATCAGAAGAGATGATGAAGCTTTACAAGGAGCATAAAACAAATCCTTTTGCCTCATGTTTTCCTATTCTGGCCCAAGCACCTATTTTCTTTGCTCTCTTTACAGTGTTAAATGGCATCAGCCAAGATAAACCACGTGGATTATTAAAGGGCGATTATTTGATATCGGCACAAGAGGCCAGCTTCTTTGGCGCCCCATTATCTGGCACATTTTTAGGATCATCAGATGGAACAACAAAGTTAATCTCAGTTATTTTAATTATCTTTATGTCAGCAACCACCTTTACAACCCAACGCCAATTAATGGTTAAGGGAATGCCAAAGATGGACTCATCAAATAATATGATGTTGCAACAGCAAAAAATTATGCTTTATTTATTCCCGGTGATATTTGCAGTAACTGGTGTTAACTTTCCAGTCGGAGTTTTAATTTACTGGTCAACTACAAATCTTTGGACTTGGGGTCAGCAATATTATGTAATTAAGCGAAACCCAACACCAGGCTCTCCTGCATATGAAGAGTTACAAAGGAAGAAGATCGAAAAGGGTGTAATTCCCAACCCAGATGATCCAACCACCAACTCTGAGGGTGGATCGGTTGCGGTAGAGGAGCCAAAAGGTCAGCGGAAACAACCAAAGAGGAAGAAAAAGAAGCGTTAAGTACAAATCGGTACAAAAACTATCAAAGCATTACAAATAGGAAATTGGAGATAAAATGAGCGAAAAGGTTGAAGAGAAGGTAGTTGAGAAGAAGTCTCTAGTCGCAAGACTTGAGGAGGAGGGGGATGTCGCAGCTGATTACCTTGAGGGGCTGCTAGATATCGCCGATCTTGATGGAGATATTGATATTGATGTTGAGAATGATCGTGCCGCTTTAGCTATCGCTGGTGGAAAGTTAAACCACCTAGTTGGTGCCCGTGGAGAGGTCTTGGATGCTCTTCAAGAGTTAACCCGCCTAGCTGTTCAAACCTCCCTAGGTGAGCGCAGCCGCTTAATGCTTGATATTGATGGCTTCCGCAGCGATAAAAAAGAGGAATTAGCGAAACTGGCAAAGGAGGTCGCCGAGGAGGTTAAATCCACCGGTGAATCTGTGAAGCTACGGCCAATGAATGCCTTTGAACGAAAGGTTGTCCATGACACTATTCAAGAGATTGGGCTTACTAGCGAATCTGAGGGTGAAGATCCAGATCGCTGTGTTGTAGTTCTTCCAGCTTAAATTTAAGTTTCACGTGAAACCCACCCCAGAGCTTCTCGCCTACTTTAAAGGCCGAGAGGATCAGATCCAGCGGTACGCCCAATTTTTGGCGGGGGCTGGAATTGAACGGGGGTTGATCGGCCCAAAAGAGGGGGATCGGATCTGGGAGCGCCATATCGCTAACTGCATCCCAATCACCACAATCATTCCACAAAGGGTACGGGTGGCAGATATTGGCTCTGGCGCTGGCCTACCAGGTGTTGTGATCGCATTAGCCCGACCAGATCTAAAGGTAAGCCTGGTTGAACCTCTGCAACGCAGGGTTGATTTTTTAAATGAGATTGTCGCCGAGCTTGGCTTAGATATTGAGGTAATAAGAGGTCGGGCGGAGCGAGTTAAAAAGCAGTTTGAGGTAGTTACCGCCAGGGCGGTCGCTCCACTCGAGAAGTTAATCAACATCTCCTGGCACATGATTCCCAAGAGCGGCTCATTAATGGCTATGAAGGGGGAGTCGGCAGCGGATGAAATCCTGGCAACTACCCTCAAAAAAGGTGCAACCGCCCAATTACATGAGATTTCCCTCCCCAACCTACCGATTGCCAGGGTCATTCAAGTCAAAAAAGGTGCTTAACTTCCGCCCATGAGCACCGAAAATGTTTCACGGGAAACAGCGCCAGCAAAGCCGGTTATTGGTGTCCGCAGATTAAAGGAGCCGATGGTCGCTCCCCTAAAAACACGAATCTTTACCATCGCCAACCAAAAGGGTGGGGTTGGAAAAACCACCACCGCGGTCAATCTAGCTGCCGCCTTGGCTATGGGTGGGTTAAAGGTTTTAGTTGTCGATCTAGATCCACAAGGAAATGCATCAACCGCCTTTGGTATCGATCGTGCAAACTCCGCCGGAATGTATGAGGTTTTAATTAATGACCTCGCAATGGAGCAGGTCGCGATAAAGGTTTCTGGCTTTCCCCACCTAGAGGCGATCCCAGCAAATAGTGAGTTAGCGGGTGCTGAAATTTTATTGGTACCAGCGGTTGCTCGAGAGTTTAGATTAAAGAGTTCATTATTAAATTTCTTAGAGGCAAGACAATCTGCCGGCCAAAGATTTGATTATGTATTTATTGATTGCCCACCATCCCTTGGTCTGTTAACAATTAATGCATTAGCTGCAGCGGATGAGGTCTTAGTTCCAATTCAATGCGAGTACTACTCACTAGAGGGTTTGTCATTACTGCTTGAAACTTTAAATGAGGTACAAAAGCGATTAAATCCAAAGATCTCATTAACCACAATTGTTTTAACAATGTTTGATAGCAGAACTAGATTAGCAAGTGATGTTGCAGATAATGTTAAAAAACATTTTCCACGTGAGTTAATTGATATTCCAATACCAAGAGCGGTGCGAGTTTCAGAGGCACCATCATATGGACAAACAGTAATGACATATGACGCAGCATCTCCTGGCGCAATTGCTTATTTAAGTGTCGCTCGAGAGATCGCAAATCGAGGCGGCGCACCAATTAATAATTTAAATCCAAAACTTACAAATGAGAGCGCATCATAAATGTCTACACGTAAAGGTGGCTTAGGTCGCGGCTTAGATGCATTAATTCCAAACTCAGTTATTCCAGCAGAAATTACTACTGCCAGCGGTGTAGTTGTTGCAGACCGTAATGAAGTAGATATTAATTTAATCTCACCAAATCCAAAACAACCAAGAACAGTTTTTGATGAGCAACAATTAAATGAGCTAGCCGCCTCAATTAAAGAGGTTGGATTACTACAACCACCAGTTGTTAGATCTATTGGTAATGGTAAGTATCAATTAATTATGGGAGAGCGCAGATACCGCGCCTCAAAACTTGCCGGCTTAAAATCTATTCCAGTAATTATTCGGCAAACTCCAGATAATCAATTACTGCGTGAAGCTTTAGTTGAAAATATTCATCGCAGCCAACTAAACCCACTTGAAGAGGGTGCGGCGTACCAACAGTTATTAAATGATTTTGGTTATACCCATGATGAGTTAGCGGATCGATTAGGAAAATCTCGCCCAGCAATTACCAACACTATGAGATTGTTAAATCTGCCAGCATCGGTACAGCGTCGAGTAGCAGCTGGTGTATTAACGGCAGGACATGCCCGCGCACTCTTGTCACTAAGTGATGAAAAAGAGATTGAGGCGCTAGCAAATCGGATTGTTGCTGAAGGTTTAACTGTTCGAGCGGTTGAGGAGATTGTTGCTACCGGAGGTGCCAAAATCAAAGGTGGCACAGTAAAACGGGGCAAATTACTGGCACCTAGATTGAAGGAGATTGGCGATCAATTATCAGATGCCTTAGATACCCGAGTAAGTGTTGAGTTAGGTAAGAAAAAAGGAAAGATTGTGATTGAGTTTGCAACTGTTGAAGATTTAGAGCGAATTACAAAACTTATTAATTAATTGAACGCTGTTCCATCTCATTTTTAATTACCCCACCTAAAGCTTTAATTCCTTCTCTGATGCGCTCAGGTGTTGGGTGGCAGTAGGAAAGTCGCAGTGACCATGAACCAAAACCATCGGCGTAAAAAGCGGTTCCTGGCACATAAGCCACCTTCGCCACAATCGCCTTTGGCACCAATGCATTTGTATCAATTTCAGGTGGAAGTGTTACCCAAATATAAAAACCACCCGCCGGCTTTGTCCAGGTAGCATTTTTTGGAAAGTACTTATCTAAAGATTCAAGAGCGGCATCGCGGCGAACCTTATACAACTTAGCAAAGGAGGCGATCTGATCTCGCCATGGTTGATCAGCAAGGTAGCTAGAGATGGCTAGTTGAGTAAAGTTTGATGGACATAAAATTGAAGACTCAGATGCGATTACTAACTTCTCCTTTAAGGCTTGTGGAACTAGCGCCCAGCCAATTCTAAAACCAGGTGCAATAGTTTTTGAGAATGAGCCTAAGTAAATTACATTCTCTGAATCCTCTGCCCGCATAGCATTTGGTGATGGCTTATCAAATCCCAACAAACCATAAGGATTATCCTCAACTACAAAGATCTTCTCTTCCCGACAGATCTCTAAAATTTCAGTTCTGCGTTCAGCTGGCAGCAATACACCAGCTGGGTTTTGGTAATTTGGAATTAAATACAAAAACTTAATTTTGCGACCAGCTGCGCGAGTTGCGGTAATCGCTTCCCGAAGAGCATCTGGAATCAAACCATTATCATCCATCGCAACATGAACTACCTGTGCTTCATATTGGCGGAAGGTACCAAGCGCTCCGACATATGAAGGAGCTTCAACTAGAACTACATCATTAGGATCAATAAAAATTCGAGAGATTAAATCAAGTGCTTGTTGTGAACCAGTTGTAACAATTACATCATCTGGATGTGCCTTGATTCCTTCTAGCGCCATCATGTCGCAAATCTGCTCACGTAATCTTGGATGGCCCTGGCCACTGCCGTACTGCAACGCTTCAGAGCCATTATCTAAAATTAATTTTTGAACAACCGATGCCATCATCTCCATTGGTAACGCGGAAAGATTTGGCATGCCACCAGCTAAGGAGACGATCTCTGGTCGGGAGGCGACTGCAAATAATGAGCGGATCTCGCTGGGCTTCATATGAGCGGCGCGATGAGCAAAGCGCTGGGTTAAATTCTCAGGTAACCCGGTTCTAACTCGTGCTGGCTCATTTTTCATAAACAAACTCTGCCACAGCAATGGCCAATACCGTTAATTAATTGCGCAATCCCGCACGACGTAAATCAGAGAGCCGCAAGGTGCCAGTCTTTGCATCATCCTCAGCTGATAAGTAAAGCCGTTGAATCGCTACCAAAATCGCTTCTACCAATGAATCACGAAATTGTGGGTCACTTAAACGTTTTGCATCCCCTGGATTTGAAAGATAGCCAAGATCGATGCGGACTGCAGGTGCCTTTGTTAATCGCAAAATATCCCAACTTTTGCCATGGGTTCGACAATTTAATAGATCGGTACGAGCACAAATCTCTCTTTGAATTAAGGTAGCAAATCGCTCGCCAACAACAGAGTGAACTCCTTGAACATCTCGGCCATAGTAATAAGTTGCAACCCCATTAGCCTTTGGATTAGTGCTGCTATCTACCTTTAAGGCAATAAATAAATCAGCGTTAACTGAGTTTGCTAACTCAATTCGTTGATTTTCAAGTGGTGAGTTTTTAGCGCTGCGGGTTAAAAGAACTGTTACACCCAAAGCTAATAATCTTCCCTCTAACCGTTGAGCGATATCAAAGACTAGCTCTGACTCGATAACTCCATTTGCAACCTCACCTTTAAACTCACCACCCCAACTTGGGTCAATCACAATAATTTTATTTGCTAAAGCAGGACTGCGAACTGCATGTTTTGTACTTTCCCGAAGCGCACTGGGTGCACCACCAGATACCGTCTTTACCAATCGCATTAAGGCGATCAAAGTTCCAGGACCACATTTGCCATCGACTGCAACACCAACTGATTTTTGAAACTCTTTAACCGCCGACTCTGTTAGTAAACCGTAAACACCATCAATCTTTCCGCAATTAAATCCCATCTCAACTAATCGAGATTGCAAATTACTTACATCATCACCATGCATTAATGCAGTGGAATTTAAAGCAAGTACACGATCACCTAATTTATATCTAGCCTCTTCTAACGCACGAGCACTTACCTGATCGACAACACCAGTAACCTTTAAGCCACGCTCTTGCTGAAAAGCCTTAACCGCCTCTTCTACTACATCATCAAAGTTATCGGTGGGCTTACTTAAAAAACCAAGGCGAATTAAAATATTAACGAAGAGGGCGACCGCATCACCGCGATCGCCCCGAGTTAAATCTTTGCTCATAAGTAATTCATCCTTGATTAGTAAAGCAAATTACTTGATAAAGCTCTCTAAATCCTTTAACAATGCTGGCTTTGGCTTAGCGCCAACAATAGTTTTTACTACCTCGCCATTTACAAAGACATTCATAGTCGGAATTGATGAGATGCCGTACTTCATCGCAATGGCTTGTTCCTCATCGGTATTTAACTTAACAATTTTGATTTTGCTGCCATGTTCATTGGAGATCTCCTCCAGAATTGGACCAACTGCGCGGCAAGGGCCACACCACTCTGCCCAGAAATCAACTAGTACTGGGGTCGTGCTCTTCAATACAACTGCATCAAAATCTGCGGTAGTTACCTTTGTGGTTGCCATTGCTTCTCCTTTAAATTTACTTGATATTTATGTAATGCCTAGATTCTACTTTTAATTCCCACCAATTGTTTGATTTATCAGTGGCCAGAAAGAAAACGCTCTGCATCCAAGGCGGCGGCACAGCCTGAGCCAGCTGCGGTAATTGCTTGGCGGTAGGTGAAATCTACTAAATCACCACAAGCGAAAACACCTGGCAGATTTGTACTGGTTGAACGACCAACCACATTTACATACCCTTCAGCATTTAAATCAACCTGACCAACAATTAACTCACTTCTTGGAATATGTCCGATGGCGACAAATAAACCAATGAAATCCTTAACCGACTCCTCACCCGAAACAGTATTTTTAACCTTCAAACCAACAACCTTGTTCTCACCCAACACATCAATTACTTCATGATTCATCAACAGTTCAATCTTTGGATTAGCTTTTACTCGATCAATCATAATTTTTGAGGCGCGGAAGGTATCGCGTCGGTGAATTAAAACTACCTTGCTCGCAAACTTAGTTAAGAAGCTAGCCTCCTCCATTGCAGAGTCACCACCACCCACAACTGCAATTACTTGATCGCGGAAGAAAAATCCATCACAGGTGGCACACCATGAAACACCATGACCAGATAACCGTTTCTCATTTGGTAAACCAATCTCTTTATACGCCGAGCCCATCGCTAAAATAACTGCTTTGGCTTTTACCGTGTTTCCAGAGCCATCAGTTACCTCTTTAATCTCACCATTTAATTTCATCGACACAATATCATCGGTAATAATTTTGCAATCAAATCTTTCAACCTGCTTGCGCATCGACTCCATTAACTCAGGACCCATTACGCCAGTTGGGAAACCAGGAAAATTCTCTACCTCGGTGGTATTCATCAAGGCACCACCAGCTGTAACTGAGCCCTCGTAGATAATTGGTTTTAACTGGGCGCGTGCTGCATAGATCGCTGCGGTGTAGCCAGCCGGGCCGCTGCCAACAATTACTACCTCATTAATTTCACTCATAATCTGATCCTACCTCACCGCTCTGCTCATTAAAATAATTGCACTTTTGATCTCTTTAACTTTAAATACAAAGCCTAAAATTAAATAAATTAAGGTACTAATTGCTGAAACCAGGATTAACTGAATTAAACTCCCGCCTGGCAAAGAGTCGCGAATTAAGAATAATGGCGCAATTGCAAAGGTAAAGATGGCGATTAATTTTAAGTAGTGAAAAGCAATAGCTGGTATCGCTAGATTAATCTGATGTTTTTTGATTAGGTAAAAAGAAATACCAACACCGATAAAGTAGTGAACAGTAAAGATAACTGCCATTGCAACCACAACCCATTTAGATTCAATATAAATAGCAGCCGCAACTGATAATAAAACTGAGATTAGATTCATAATAAAGTTACCAATTACTTGCGCCTTAAGATTTTCAAAGGCGTTTAAACCACGCAGAAGTATCAAATTTATACTTACTGGGATCAAACCAAGTGCGAAACCAGCCAAGGTATACCCAAGGTAGTTTGCATCATCGGCGGATATACCAAAGTAAAGGGTGCGGGCAATCAATGGACCAAAAAACAAAAAGATTAATGAGGCTGGAACAATAAATACACCGACCACCTTGATGGCATTACTTAACTCACTCTTTATCTCAGGGATCTTCTGATCAATTACCAGGTTAGCTAACTTTGGTAACAATGCGGTCATTACCGATACGGTAATAATTGAGTGAGGCAGAATGAGGATTAAATAAGCGTTGCTGTATGGGGTGTAGCCAACACCAGTTGTTACACCATTAGCTGCACTTTCAACTGCGGCGCTGGTTGCAATAATAATTGTTACTAAATACGACAACTGACTAATTAATGCATATAAGAAGGACCAGCCCGCTAACTTAATTGAGTTAAATAATTGGGTATTTTTTAAATCAAATTTAAATGACAATCGAACACCACTGCGATAAACCACTGGAAGTAAAATTGCCGCCTGGGCCAGGTAGCCAAATGATGTACCAGCACCAAGCCAGTAAATATCGGCAGTAGTTATGTTTCCAATACTTAATTGATCCCGGTTTAACAAGTACCAACCAAACAGAGCGATGACAATTAAGTTGTTAATAACTGGCGCCCACATCATGGG
>WLHY01000017.1 GCA_009702465.1 Actinomycetota bacterium | reverse complement strand
CAAAGTTGTAGGTAAAGGCGGGATCCACCGGCTTTACATCTAAGGTGTGCTCTAATCTTTTACCAGTCTTTATAAACAAATCACGATAAACCGCAGGAATGGTTAGTAGCGATGGACCAGTATCAAATCCATAATCACCAAACCATTCAGTTCGACATTTGCCACCACTTCGATCGGAGGCCTCATAAATTTCAACAATATGGCCAGCTTTAGCTAATCGAGCAGCAACACTTAAACCGCCGATACCTGCACCAATTACTGCAATCTTTGCCATTAGGAAATCACTCTATCTCGCCACTTTAAACTGCCACGGTACTTACCAATCCAAGAGTAGGTAAGAACTCCTACAAAGATAAGAATTGCAACTGGATGCCAAATTCCTTTGGTAATTGAGTTCTTCGCCCTGATAGATGAGAGAGTGCGACTGCACAAAATTAAGATAAATGAAAGGGCAGCTAATCCAGAGCCAGCAAGTGCCAGGATTAAAGAGAGTGGGCCAGTTGAAAGAAGTAAAAGTGCGACAAAAATACTGCCAGCTAGGCCACCAAAGGCTCGCCACAATGATTTTTGGTAACCGGAAAACAACTCCATCGGAGTTTGATACATCAAACAATCAGCAACATCTGAACCCTCGGCCACATTTCCACTAAAGCCATTTGTTACCAGCAACTTTGCTAACTCAAGATCATCCAAAACTTCACCTTTAATTTCAGCATGACCACCAGCTGTTAAATAAGCCATTTTGTTGATTACTAGAAATTGACCATTTGCAACCACCATCGATTTAACTTTAAATCTCTGCGAAATAATTAGCGGCACAGAGGCAAACCAAGACCAGTGCAAAAGTGGCTGAAAGATCGATTCGATAAAACCTATGCTCAACTGTCTTGGATAAGGAGAGATAAAATCCCAACTACCCATGGCCAAGATAGCGCTGGCAACTGCATTCTCGCGCAACCGCACATCTGCATCAAAAAAGACCAAAATCTCACCACTAGCGGCTTGGCTTAATTGGTGACAGGCCCAATTCTTTCCAAGCCAACCTTGAGGCAGTGATTGACTGGTGATGGTTTTAATCTCTTTAAACTCAGATAGAAGTGCGGAGGTGGCATCTGTTGAATGATCATCTAAAACAATAACTTCAAAATCAGTTAAACCCTTTTGGGCCATTACGGTGTTTATGCAATCTCGAACATTCCGCGCCTCATTGCGCATCGGAATCAAAATTGAGACCTTTTTATTAATGGTAGCTGGTATATCTCTAACTCTTCTGATGGTTAAAAAATTAAGTAGCGAAAGTAGAAAGGCTAAGGCACTTACAATTAGGAGAGATAGCATTAAAAGGTATCGGGTGGCCCAAAGCGCAACATAAATAGGTAGGGAATTAGGAAGAGACCAAAGACAACACCACCGATTAAGGCTACGCCTGGTTGATCAAAGAAGAAGATGTTACCTACCACGCCACCAAACCAACACCAGATCAAGAAAAAATCTGGAATAGTTGTTGATGTTCCAGTTCGCCTGCGATCATATTTTAAAATCAAATTTAAAATTGCCATCAGGCCCATACCAGTTAACAACCAACCAAAGAGATTTGATAACGGAATCATCGGTTGAAATGGCACATGCGCCCCAGTAAAGCTCCACTCCCAGCGGCCAGCTAAAACCATTTGCGGATCTAGAAATAGATCCCAAGCCATTAAACCAATTCCACCATATAAGAAGACCCAATTTTTAGTAACTTTTCTAGCAGCGATTAAAATTGGGTGTGCCATCATCACCCAAGCAAATGGAACAACCAATGGGACTCCATATATTTGATATCCAAGTGAGCCTGAGTACTCGTAGGTACCAAATGGCCAACCAGTTTTGCTGCCAATCTGTTCAATAATTAAGGCATAAGTAAAGGTTGTACCAAGAAAAGTTAATGCGTAAGTTGTGCCGTAAGCCAGAAGTGCATGTAAACACATCGCGCCCGCCGCCCAGTAAACAGTTGCAATAGTTACTAGTCGCAGTGGCTCTTCCTCAAGTAATGGGTAGGAGATTTGCAGCAAAATTGCTATAGCTGCAACTGCATAGAGCAGAAACAACTTTTGATTTGAGATTGTTTTGCGAGTATTGCGCTTTGGGTAAAATTGACGAAGCGACATGGGGTAATTGTGCCTCAACTCTTGCCAGCCTTACTGCAAGTTGCCTGACTCCCTGATGATGGCAAATCTGGCGAAAAGCTCCTCGGAGTACCAATTATTTTCTGCGGTGGCGGTAATCGCCTGGGTATGAGCCTGCCCTTTATATGCAAAATCCCTTAGAGATCGGCCATCCTGCCAAATTGAAAATGTACCTTGCAGACCTATTGGCGCTTCACCTATTCCAATTGCATTTATCAATCCAGGGGATTGGTGCAAACTTTGCGTGACTGGCGGAACAGCTCGCCAGAATTTAAAGTTTTGTCGCCAAGAGATACGGGCGCGGGTAATTGCAGCAACTTTGCCATCCCAACTTTGTTGCCAAATCTCAAAGGGTTGTTTCTTCGACCACAATCCATGAGCTGAAATTGGTTGCAGGGTTGCACAGTATTGGGAGGTTGAAATTGATCGCCACTGCCTAAGAGGTAGTGAATCTTCAAATTTAATTAAATTATCCTCGGCAATCGTTACTAGTAGACCCCAACGAGTTGCATCGGCATCCTTTGGTGTAAAGCTCTTTCCTTTACCGGTGCCAAGTAATTTAACAAAGCCAACTGATGGAAATCTCTTGATAGATCGGCGATGTATCGCCATAAACAAAACAGCTATCGGAATATAGATTCTCTTAATCCGCCAGAAATATATAACGGTGATCATCTTGCTAACTTAGCAGTATCTAAAATTTCAGCCAGCACCTCATTAGTGCTATCCCACATCGGAGCGTGTCCCGTCTCGGGCAGGATGATCCATTTGGCATGTGCTGGAGCAAGGGATCGCTCTTGGCAGGTTTTTGCAGGAAGGGTGTGGTCGGTATCGCCAAAAATAATTGTGATTGGAACTTTTGGTGATATCGGTTTATCAAATCTCTTTCTTAACATGCCATCCCAAGCTGGAAAGTACCCCTCTGAATCAGCCATCGCTTTAACTGCATCAACACAGATTTGATAATCAAGTGATTGCCATCTAGGTGAGACAGTTTCAAAACCGATTTTCTTGCTCCAGTTGTAATTTAATGTTCTTGGCGCCACTTTGTTCAATCCCTTAGCCATCGCACGAATCGCTAACTCACCAGGATATCTAGAGTTAAAGGGGGCGATCCATAAACCAGCGGGTGCTAAACCAGTTAGTGATAAAACCTTCTCTGGATGTGCTGCGGCAATCTCAAGGCAGATCCAACCACCCAGTGAGTTTCCTACCAAGTGAAAAGAGGTTAAGCCTTTTTGTTGAAGATTTTCTAAAACTAAATTTGCAAGTGATTGCGGATCCATCGCAGTTGTTGGATTTAGCGGTGATTTTCCATGACCGGGCAGATCAACTGTGTAAATCTCAAATTGTTTTGATAGCTCTGGGATTAATGGCTTCCAAGCGGTCGCCGCCGAGCCCATCCCGTGGAGCAAAACCAAAGGTTCACCACTGCCAAATTTTTCAATTGATAACTTCACTTAACCAACTTTAGAGCGTAGAAATTAATTCCTCTACTAATACCTTTATTTCATCACGTATGGGTCTAATTGCTGCAACACCCTGCCCAGCTGGATCTGTTAATGGCCAATCAAGGTACCTTTTGCCTGGAAAAAATGGACAGGCATCACCACAGCCCATAGTTATTACAACATCAGATTGTTCAACTGCGGTGGTGGTTAATACCTTCGGCATCTCATGTGAAATATCAATTCCTACCTCAAGCATCGCTTCAACGACCGCTGGATTTATTGAATCTGCGGGCGCCGATCCAGCTGATCTAACCTCAACCTTTTCACCAGCTAATTTAGTAAGCCAAGCTGCTGCCATTTGAGATCGGCCAGCATTGTGTACGCAGACAAATAAAACGGAGGGTTTACTCATTTTTCAATCCTTTGGCTAGTGATACGCCTAATGCGGCTCCAATTAATTGAGCAAGGATAAAGGCGGGTGTTGATTCAATCGCAATACCGGTAAATGAATCGGTAAAGCTACGAGCAATACTTATTGCTGGATTAGCAAAAGCGGTAGATGATGTAAAGAAGATTGCACTAAATATCCAAAGCGGAACATAGATTCCAATTACCTCTGGCTTTTTTAGGTAAGCCAGGATTATCCAGATCAATCCTGCGGTGGCAATAATTTCAGCAATAAATAAATTCGTGCCAGATCTTAATTGACTGGCGCTCTGCACCAGGTTTTCATCAAATAGGTAATTTGCAATTAAAACACCGGATATCGCACCACTGATTTGGGCTACTACATAAAACAATCCTGTAACTGGAGTAATTTTTTTATAAAACGCCATCACCAAGGTAACTACTGGATTTAAGTGGGCACCACTAATTGGCGCCGCCAATTTAATTGCTACCGCTAAGCCTGCAGCGATCGCCAAACCATTTACAAGTAAGGTCAGAGCAAGATCATTAGTTAAACCACTAGCCATATGACCTGAGCCAACAATGGCTAAAGCTAATAAACCCGTTGCCACAAACTCAGTCGCTGGTGCTTTTAAAGTACCGGCATCAGCCATATGGGGCTCCCTCTAAACTTCCTTAAAAAATCTCTGCGAGGATCGTAAATGCGGCGAGGAGAAAAAGCAGATATGCAAACCCTTTTTTAAGATGAACAGTAGGTAACTTAATAGCCAACCTTGAGGATAAGGAGGCGGTAATTACTGCAGCCACCGCGATAATGAATGGGTATCGCCAGTTGATCTCACTCCATTGATTAAATTTCACGATAAATGCAGTTGCGCTGTTTAGGGCGATGATTAAAAGTGAGGTACCAGCTGCTTTATTTGGCGGTGTCTGAAAAAAGAGAATAAGAATAGGTATTGCAACAAAGCCGCCACCAATGCCAAACAAGCCAGTTAATGATCCAGTTATTAAGGAGAGCAAAACTAGGTAGCCAGTTGAGAGCTTGCGCTCTGGCTGATTTTGCAATGGCGGTTGCAGCATAGATATTCCGGCGCCAATTAAAACAAGTGAGAATCCAATTAAGATCAACCGATCTGGTAGTGAATCGGCGATAGCGCTTAAGCCAACACTTGTCAGCAAGCCAAGTGCCCAGATTATTAACGCCTCTTTGATCAAGACATCTTTGCTTTTGTAACGAGGAATTAAGCTGGCGATTGCTGTAACTAGTACCACCGCCAAGGCGGCGGTTGTTGCTTGAAATGGTGAGAAATCAAAGAGGTAAACCAAAATGGGTACAGTTACCATCGCACCACCGGCTCCGATAAAGCCAAGAACGCTTCCGATAAATACGCCACTCGCAAGTGCGGTAACAATTAAGGCGCTACTCATGTCTGCATGCTTCCATAAAAAAACCGCCCCTGGCGAGTGCCAAGAGCGGTTTGATTAACCTTTATTTACTTTTAATTGGCCCAGAAAAGTAATGTTCCAACATTTGGCCCAAAATCTGCACCATTGCGAAGGAGGGCAAAGATGATTAATGCGGCACCAGCCATAGAGAGATTCTTAAAGAAGCTAATGGTCTCATTTTGCTTAGCGGTGGCATCACTCTCTTTCCAGAAAGCGTGCATAAGGAATGCGGTTGGAATTAGGAAGGCTGCGATTAGCAGGGCACCTAGATCGGCAAAGAAGCCAATAACGATATAAACGCCGCCAAGTACGATCATCGCACCACTTAGGTAAACCGATGCCTTAGCAAATGGCACCTTCTTGTATTGGGCATAACCTGTCATTGCGCTGCTTTTTGCAAAGTGAGCGATTCCAGAGTTAATGAAGATCAGTGCAAAGAGAACACGACCTACTAATAAAACTACATCGGTAAATGAGATATCCATAACCATCCTTTAATTAGTGGATCCAGATCGATCCGCTCACCTAAAAGGTAGGGGAGATTAGTTGAAATTTCAACCAATATTGGGGTGTGTCTGGGCTCTATACCCACGGGTAGTAGCTGCTTGACCACTGTCGGAGGTTATGAGTATCTTTCGAACATATGTTCGATAAAGGTATAAATTCAAATCGGGTGCTTGCGCCAGAGGGTGAACCAGTTGAGTTCATCTATCAAGGCCATCACTTTCATATCCATGCCATTACATCAAGGTGGAATGAATCAGGTGGCTGGTGGAACCGAATCAGTGATGGAAATACACATGCAGATACAAATGCCCATACAAATGCCCATACAAAGATTGGTTTAAAGATTGATGACCAAGCACGTGCTGTATGGCGGGTAGAGGCAGCACCAGTAGGAGCGCTCGCCACCTTTGAGATCGAGTTAGATGAGGTAACTGGCGATTGGCGAATTCGCCCAACATCTCGTGCCAGTTAACTTCACCCACCTGCGCACCTGCAGTGGTTACTCATTTAAGTACGGCACAGCAACTGCAGATCAATTAGCAGAACGTGCCGCCCAGTTTGGTATGCAATCACTTGCCCTAACCGATCGTGACAATATGGCGGGTGCTATCAGATTTGTACAAGCTTGCGAGAGCGCATCAATCAAACCCATCCTTGGTATCAACTTAAGTTTTTTGCAACCAAAGTACCGAATCACATTATTAGCAAGTAGCGATGGTGGGCTGCCAGCGCTATATCGATTATTAACCGCAGTTAATTTTACCGGTGGCCTACTTACACATGAAATACTTCAGCAAAACTTTCAGTACAGTAAAAAACTACTTGCGATTCACGGCCCAGAATCCCAACTTGCAACAGCAATTAGCGCTCGCCAATTAACCCAGGCCTTATCAATCTTTAACTCAAGTAAGGATTACTTTTTCAAGCAGGGGATAGAGGTGCTTTCTCATCGCATTCGTGGTGATGGCCCACTCTCCACACCATTTGCCGCCCGAATCTTGGCCTTTGCTCGAAGCAATGATCTGCCAGCAGTTTTAACAAACTCAGTTCGAATGTTAAATCGCAGTGATGGCCCACTAGCTGATGTTTTAGATTCAGCACGTAATTTAGTGCCACTTCATAAGCGTCATGTAGAGCGTCAAAATAGCGAGGCGTATCTAAAGGATATAAAGCAGATGCACCAACTTGCTACTGAGATTTCACAAGCAGCTGGTGAAAGCACACCACATGCATTAATTAAAACCACAATGCAATGGGCTGAAATGGCGGTGCTAGATCCACGTCGTGATGTTGGAATTGGCAAGATCCATCTGCCAGAGGCTGAAGTAGTTGGTGGCAAAAGCCAAGGAGATTTAACAGCTCAATTAAAACAAAGGTGCCTAGCTGGGCTATCTACTAAGTATGTTGGTGAACAATCAATTATTGCTGCCGATCGATTAACTGATGAGTTAAATACGGTACGCACCCTGGGCTATGAATCATACTTTTTAACAGTTGCTGACATAACTGATTTAGCCAGAAGTAAATCAATCCGAGTAGCAGCACGGGGAAGTGGTGCTGGTTCATTAATTTGCTACCTATTAGGCATCTCAGGGGTTGAGCCAATTGAGTATGGCTTGTTAATGGAGCGCTTTTGTTCACCACTTCGCAATGAGTTGCCAGATATTGATATTGATGTTGAATCTGCCAGAAGGCTAGAGATTTATGATGCGATATTTGAAAGGTATGGCGCTCGAGTTGCCACGGTTTCAATGGTTGAAACCTATCGATCTCGCCATGCGATCCGTGATGTCGGAGCAGCGCTTGGTATTTCACCAATAGAGATTGATTTAATTGCTAAATCACTGCCACATATCAGAGCCCGCAATATTGCTAAAGCGCTAGAAAATTTACCAGAGTTAAAAAGTTTAAAGTTAGATACGCCGATTTTAAAAATGGCGATTGATTTAGCGCAAAAATTAGATGGCTTACCACGCCATCTATCAATGCACCCATGCGCCATTGTGTTATCAGATATTGGTCTGCGTGATCATGCGCCACTTGAAGTAAATGCCAGTGGTTACCCAATGGTGCAATTTGATAAAGATGATGTTGAAGCAGTGGGCTTTTTAAAATTAGATGTACTTGGGGTCCGAATGCAATCAGCGATTACTCACACAATCTCCGAGATAAAAAGAGTAGAAGGTGTGCAGTTAGATATTGATCAAATATCATTATCTGATCCAAAAACCTTTGATCTAATTGCATCAACTCGAACCCTTGGTGTCTTTCAAATCGAATCTCCTGGCCAGCGTGAGTTAATTGGTAAATTTGCGCCCAACAGCTTTACCGATTTAATTATTGATATCTCATTATTTAGGCCAGGTCCCGTAAAGAGCGACATGATTCGCCCATTTTTATCAGTTCGACATGGGTTAAGTACTGTAAAAAGTATTCATCCTGATTTAGATCCGATCATGGCACAAACACATGGCGTAGTTGTATTTCATGAACAGGTAATTAGATTAATCTCAGTAATGAGCGGCATTACATTGGCGCAAGCAGATGAAAAACGGCGCTTGCTTGGCTCACTTGATGGCCAACAAGAGGTATGTGATTGGTTTTATCCAGCAGCCCTATCTCAGGGTTATCAATTAAATGTAGTGGAAGAGATCTGGCAGATACTGCGCGCCTTTGCCTCCTTTGGTTTTTGTAAAGCACACGCAGCAGCTTTTGCACTTCCAACCTATCAATCTGCCTGGCTGAAAACTCATTACACCGCTGCATTTATAGCGGGGGTGTTAACTCATGATCCAGGTATGTATCCAAAGCGATTAATTCTCGATGATGCTAGACAGTGGGGAATCCAGATTAAAGGTATTGATGTTAATCAATCACACCGTACAGTCACAGTAGAAAAGATCGAGCGGACTGAAATAAATAAGAAAGCTGTATACACCGCACCAGATTTAAAGAGCACTGGTCGCTCACTTCAATTACCAGATGCAAATGGCTATGCACTTCGTCTATCACTTGCTGATTTAGGAGGCATATCAGAGCGCGAGATTGAATCAATAATTACCGCCCGACCATTTGTAGATTTAGCAGATTTTGTTCATCGCTCTGGTGCAAGTATTACTACAACAGAGTCCCTAATTATGGTTGGTGGCTTTGATCAACTACATCAAATAAATCAATCAAGTGAAAAGCTAAATCGGCGGGATCTACTTTTACATCTGCAAGATCTCTACAAATTAACTGGCAAATCAAGCAACAATAAGGTGGGCCAAACTCAATTAACCCTGGGCTTACTTCCACCACCCCTTGTAACAGCGGGGCTACCTAACTTAACCGCAATAGAGCAGATACAAAATGAGGTAGCAATTTTAGGCATGGAGGTCACCTCCCACCTGCTTAACTTTTATGGAGATTTCTTAAATGCAATTGGCGCAGTCAAATCAAGTGATGTAATAAAACAACGATCTGGTGCGCAGATTTTAATAGCCGGAGTTAAGTCAGCGCTACAAACACCACCAGTGCGATCTGGCAAGCGAGTAATGTTTTTAACTATAGATGATGGGTATGGCTGTAATGATGTAACCTTTTTTGAGGATACCCAGCAAAGTTATGCTCAACTGCTTCGTACCTCAAATCTTTTTTTAATTCGTGGCGCAGTACGACGTACTGGACCAAGAGGGGTTTCAATCAGAGCTACTGAAGCCTGGGAGTTATCTAGCGCCTACACCAGATGGCTTACCGAGAAATCACAAGTAAGTTGGCGTAATCTGCCAACTGTGGAGACAACTGTGAAAAGTAGTAATGCATGAGCGAATCCACAATTTTGCATGTTGATATGGATGCCTTTTATGCCTCCGTATCAATTAAAGATAATCCCAAGTTAAAGGGTAAAGCGGTTGTAGTTGGTGCCGGAGTTCGCGGAGTCGTACTTTCTGCAAATTATGAGGCTCGAAAATTTGGAATCCGTGCAGCCATGCCAGTTGGTCGGGCGCAGCGATTAGCACCAACCGCCATCTTTATTCCACCTGATCACACCCGTTACAGCCAGGTATCGGAAGAGGTAATGAAAATATTTCGAGATGTTTCTCCGCATGTTGAGCCGATCTCATTAGATGAGGCATTTATCGATGTAACTGGCGCCAAAAGATTATTGGGAAGCGGCCGCGAGATCGCAATGATGATCCGAGCAAAGGTCGAGAGAGAGCAAGGCATCACCTGCTCAGTTGGAATAGCGCACAATAAATTTATCGCAAAGCTAGCATCCCAGCACTGCAAACCAAATGGATTACTTGAGGTTGCAACTGATCAGATTTTAAGCTTTTTGCATCCATTGCCAGCAAATGCAATCTGGGGAGTTGGTCCTAAAACAAATGAACAGTTAGAAAAATTAGGGCTGCGCACAGTAGGAGAGATTGCAAATACACCACGCAATACATTGATTAGAGCCTTAGGTGAGGCGACCGGCTCATCACTGTATGAGTTGGCGTGGGGTAGAGATAGTCGTGAGGTGATTAGTTACGAGCCGGAAAAAAGTATTAGTGCAGCTGAAACCTTTGCAACTGATATTGATGATCCAGAGGAGATTTTGCGAGAGTTTTTAAGGTTGTGCGAAAAGGCAACATTACGAATGCGAGATGCTGGCTTCTGTGCCAAAACCATTTCGATCAAGGTTAGATTTGCAGATTTTAAAACAATCACTAGATCTAAAAAATTAGATCAACCAATCTCAGGAACAAATGAGAGTTTCGAGGTTGCAAAGCAACTTTATCTAGCTCTAAAACTTGATCGAGCGAGAATTAGGTTGGTGGGAGTTTCATTAGAAGGGTTAACCCCTGCCGAGGAGGCGGCTGAGCAGTTACTGATTGGACAGCGCGATATTGGTTGGCGGCAGGCAGATTCAGCGATCGATCGAGTTAAGGCAAAATTTGGTCGTGGCAGCGTCCGCCCAGCGCGGTTGGTCTCACCAAGTGATGAGGATTAATTCAAGGTAGCCCAAATTTGGTTTCCCTAGATTTGAAATCTGCTCTATATTTCGAATATGGGTTTAACAGATCACGAGCGCAAGGTACTTGCCGAGATGGAGGCCGCCCTAGGGGCGGAGGATCCAAAGCTGCAATCAACCTTGACCGGTAAGGCCCGAACCAAGGAGTCATCTAAGGCATTAATCGGTGCTGCAACATTTATCCTTGGCCTACTAACTCTGATAACCGCCTTGGTTGCAAAATCCACTCCAATAGGAGTTGTAGCCTTCCTGCTCTCACTAATTGGCTTGATATTGATCCTGAGTAATTTATCGCTAGGTGGAGTAACCCCCCGAGGCCCTAAAAAGGCGAAGAGACCAGGCTGGTCGGCGAGCTTAAATGAGCGCTGGGATCAACGTGGTGAGGATCGATAGATCAGTTAGATAAAGCTTCAAATCAACCGCCCGCCTAGGGCGGTTTTTTTGTGCCCAAATCCAAAGCCCTGATTTATCTGTAGATACAAGGGGGAGAGTGTGGAGGATTTGGAGGAGAAGTGGGTGAGGGGGGTTGAAAGTGGGGAAAAAGGGAGTAAAGTGGTGACCTGAGCTTTTTACTGAGCGTGAAAGGGGGTCATCAATGTTCTT
>WLHY01000016.1 GCA_009702465.1 Actinomycetota bacterium | reverse complement strand
GAGTTTGAAAGTGCGTTGACAGAGGCGCCTTGTTGAGTGGCTTGCTGTTGCACAGTTGAGAGCATCTTTTGTAGCTTTGATAACTCGACCTTTGCCGCCTGTGCACCCTCTGCAGCTGCCGTCGCCTGCTCCTCAAGATCCCGTACTCGCGCCTGCACCTCAACTAATGAGGGTGCCGCACTAACGGGTGCTGCTGCAAAAAGTGAGAGGATTAAAGCGCCCACCAAAGATAAAAGGGTTGTGGTGCGCAATTTTCCAGCAGAACTTAACCTGAGCATCTAGATAGGTTAGCCAAGCCCTGATGGCAATCTCAAACTGAAATGAGCATGGCTACCTGAGAATTTAAACAAATTTGCGCTATTTGAGCGTGGGTTGAAAAAAAATTGATCTACTTTGCAAATCTTAGGGGCGGTACCAATCCAGCGCTGGCGAGATTGGTAATTGCACTCTCCTGCTTCTTGGAGAGTTTTGTGGGCTCTTGCTCACTTAAATTAAGAAGCACCGTAACTACACAATCACTGCAGCTGATCTGGCGCATTACACACTTATTGCAATCAATTATCATGGTTAAAAGGTAAAGCAAGCCACTGACAAGCGCGTAACCTTTGAATATGAACCAGCGCCCATTGATCATTGCCAACCTGATCGTTGGCGCAGATGGCTCAACCATTAAAAATGGCTCCTCCATCGGCCTTTCCACCCCTGCCGATCGTAAACTTTTTCACCAACTTCGCGAGCAATCCACCGCCATTGTTATTGGCGGAAACACCGCCCGAAGAGAGCCTTATAAAAAAACCGCAATTCCACTTTACATAATTACCCATTCAAAGCTTCGATTGCAACCAAAAAATCAATTAGCTAAGCAGCTGAACTTAGATCCAGATAGTGCTTTAAAATTTATTTTAGCCGAGATTGCCGATCAACCATCTGCGCAACTTCTGATTGAGGCAGGACCTAAATTATTGATAGAGCTGATCAAAACAAAGCTGGTTGATAAGTTGTATTTAACAATTAATCACGCACTTGATGGAGAGAATAAGATTGATCTAAAGCAACTTACCGCTGACTTTGAATTAATTGATACTCGAGCCGAAGATGGATGCGAGTTCCAGATCTTTCAGCTAGCCAAGTGAAATTAGAGCAATACCTATAACTGCTAGAACAACTCCTAGGTATTGAATTCTGTGTAGCCGCTCTTGCAAAAATTTAAATGCCAATAAAGATGTCACTATTGGAAATAATGAGCCAAGAACTACTGCAAGTGAAAC
This sequence comes from Actinomycetota bacterium, assembly GCA_009702465.1. Taxonomy (GTDB): domain Bacteria; phylum Actinomycetota; class Actinomycetes; order Nanopelagicales; family Nanopelagicaceae; genus Nanopelagicus. Next base: position 10,598 of record WLHY01000016.1, on the reverse strand, counting down.
CAAACCTTTTGTAGTTGCAATTCCTAGGAATAAATTACCAAAAAAATCGGCCGCGCCAATTGCAAATAATATTGGAACATCTCTCTTTTTAAATCCACCAGCAGTTCTAAATCTGATGAATAATAAAATGGCAAATGTAAATGTAGTAGCTCTCATAGTAGTCATAGTCATAATGGGGCTTACCTGAGACCCCTTTGCAATGAAGGTAACTGCGCCACCAAAACTAATTGCTGCAACTACTGCATAAATAATTGGCCTAATTGATGAGCCGCCCTTTAGCTCTGGTCCAGTTGCACAAAATCCGCCAACGAGTGCAATCGCCATACCAATAAACTGTAATGTGGTTGGTTGCTCACCGCTAATAATTGCGATGGTAAGTGGAATAAAAACACTTAATGCACTTATTGGGGAGACAACACCCATTCGACCACTTGCTAAACCAGCATAGAACGCAACTAATCCAATAAATCCCATCATGCCGGCAAGTACTCCAGGAATTACATAGCCAGCCCAATCAAATGTAGGTGCCTGCCATGAAGAGGTGAAGATAATTACCAATATTCCAATCAACAATCCAAAGGATTGTGATGCAGCGGTTACTGCAACCGCTTTATATTTTTTTGTGAGATTTCCGCCGAGGAAATCCGCTATTCCCCAGAGCAGACTGGAAACCAAGGCAAGGATGGCACTCATTCTGAAAGCCTACATGCGTGGCATCTGATCAATGAGCATTTTGCAATTTACCCTTAACCTATGAAACCCAGCTTTGAACAAATGGTTTCGCCCATACATTCATTAAAGCCCCGAAGTGAAATTTTGCTTGAGATGGTCCCTGCCCCTCAAAAATTAGCGCCCTTCGCCTTAGCGATGACCGCTGATGTTTTAGAGGATGCAGCAACTGGTCGATTTGTTTTGTTACATGATCCAGCAGGTCAAGAGGGCTGGTCAGGTGAGTTTAGATGTGTAACTTTTGCCCGCGCAGCGATTGATCTTGAGATGGCAAATGATCCATTGTTGCCAGAGATTGGTTGGGCCTGGTTAATGGAATCTTTGAAGAAAAATAATTGTGATTTTGTTGCACCTAGCGGAACAGTAACTAGAGTGGCAAGCGCATCCTTTGGCTCCTTAGCTGGCCGCGATGAAGACTCTGAAATGGAGATCCGTGCATCTTGGACTCCAACATCTGGTGATGATTTGCTTTCACATGTTCAGGCTTGGATAGAACTTCTTGCAACCACCGCTGGCTTAGCACCAATTCCGGAGGGCGTTACCTCTATTTCACGCACGCATTAATTTAAATTAAGATCACATTCATATGACCACCTCAGAGTTAACGCCATTACTTCTGCCCAGGGCTGGAGTGCCGCCGGTAATCACAACTGAATCTGCATTTGAGGAGATGATCTCAACTCTACTTAATGGAGTTGGACCGATCGCCATTGATGCAGAACGCGCATCGGGTTATAAGTACAGTCAACGGGCTTATTTAATTCAGCTTTATCGAGTTAATGGTGGCTTGCATCTGATTGACCCAATCGCAATCGAGAATAAATCTCTGTGGCAAGAGTTCAATAAAAACTTTGCAAATATAGAGTGGGTAATCCATGCCAGCACACAAGATTTACCTTGTTTGCTCGAACTTGGACTTAACCCACAATCCCTCTTTGATACTGAGCTCGGGGCTCGAATAGCTGGCTCACCCCGTGTTGGCCTTGGTGCGTTAGCTGAAAGTTTATTGGAGTTACAACTTGCAAAGGAGCATTCGGCGGTGGATTGGTCAATCAGGCCGCTGAAACCTGAGTGGCTAACTTATGCGGCGTTAGATGTTGATGTCCTGTTAGATATTAGACAGAAAGTTGAAAAACTTTTACTTGAAAAAAATAAATTAGATTGGGCCAAAGAGGATTTTGCGGCAATTTTGTTAAACTTTAAATCAAAGCAAGGTGATCAACCAAAGGTAGATCGCTGGCGGAAAACCTCTGGCATGCATAAGGTGCGGGACCGCCTAACCATGACCATAATTAAGGATCTATGGCTAGATCGAGATCAACTTGCACAAGAGTTGGATATTGCGCCAGGTCGAATTTTAAATGATGAAGCAATTATTGAGATTGCAACGAAAAAACCAAGCACAATTGAAGCGATAGCAAAGGTGATTGGCTGGCGAAGTAAAATGCAATCACCACCATATGATCGTTGGCTAGCTCAATTAAATCTCTCACTCGCAACACCGGTTGAGCAACAGGTTGAACTTCGCATTCAATCCAATAATCTGCCACCTATCAAGGTTTGGAAAGAGCGTAATCCCCTTGGGTACGCCAGACTCTCTCATGCTCGTGCAGGTATCGCCGCTCTTGCCTTGGAATTAGATTTACCGATAGAAAATTTAATTACCCCAGAGCTAGTCAGGAAATTATGTTGGGAGCTACCAAGAAACAAGGAAAGTGATTATGAAATCTATGTAGCTGAGCAATTAAAGCAAATGGGTGCTAGAGATTGGCAGATTTCTCAAGTTACACCGGTCATTGCGCAAGCATTGCCTCAAACAGAAGCAGTTGTTGTGGTGGCCGATTCCACGGATTCCAATGAGGCTGAAGCGCCTCAGACTCAGAGTGAGTCAGAAGTTGAGCGTTAATTAGCCAAATGCTGTGTTATGAATTACGCAACATAAATGTTGCGTAATTCAAGCCTCTGTAATAGATTTAAGGAATTAACCTTTATTTGATCTATGGGAGATGCGACAGTGCCAAGAGCGCCTTTTAGAAAGAATCTTGCGGCTACCGTTATCGCAATTCTGCTCGGTACCACGTTAAGTGGCTGTGCCTCATCTGATCAAGAGCAATCTTTAACTATCTACTCGGGCCGAAGCGAGAGCTTTATTGCGCCATTTTTTAAAGAGTTCACTGCGCAAAGTGGAATTGAATTAAAGATCCGATACGGCGACTCCTCCGCACTAGCTGCTCAAATTCTTGAGGAGGGTGAAAACTCACCAGCTGATCTATTCATCTCTCAAGATGCTGGCTCGCTTGGCGCAGTAAGTGTTAGTGGACTTTTATCAAAGTTAGAAAGCTCTTTGCTAGATCGGGTAGAAACCAAATTTAGATCAAGCAATAATGATTGGGTAGGTCTTACTGGCCGAGCCAGAGTTTTCGCTTATGCACCAGATCGAGTAAGTAAATTACCAACCTCATATCAATCTCTAATTGAAGATCAGTACAAGGGCAAGGTTGGTATTGCACCAACTAACGCCTCCTTTCAAGCCTTTGTGACAACTTTAATTCAATACCAAGGGTTGACTGCAGCTGAAATTTGGCTACAAAAAATGGTTGAGAATGATGTGAAGCTATATGAGAAGAATAGTCAGATTGTTTCAGCTATAGATTCAGGTGCCATAGATCTTGGATTAGTTAATCACTATTACCTTTGGGAGGTAAGTGAAAGCTTAAATCGCCAGATCAATGTGCAAAATGGTTTTTTTGAAGCTGGCGACTTAGGTAATCTAATTAACATTTCTGGGGCTGCAATCTTGAATCAATCAACAAATAAAAGTGCAGCAAGTGAGTTAATCAAGTATCTGCTATCAGACTCAGCACAACTTAAGTTTGTCGCTGACACTCATGAGTACTCAGTGGTGCTAGTTGATGCCAGACCAGAGGGCTTACCCTCCTTTGCCGAAATTAAGGCACCAGCTGTTGATCTCTCTAGACTCTCGGATATAAGTCAAACCCAAAAATTATTGATCAAGTTAGGTTTGATTTAATTTGAAGACAAAAAACTTGGATGAAAATCTTCATCTAGAGTCAATCGAACAGCCAGGTAGCGGGAGCAAACTCCTTGTTTTACTCAGCTTTTTTGCTTTGATATTTGCAGCCATCCCCTTTTTCTACCTAATTAAAGGCGCCTTTTCTGGGGAGCTTGATTTGATTAAAACGGTTTTATTACGCGAGAAAAGTCTAGAAATTTTTGCAACAACTATCGCTTTGATGAGCTGTGTCTCTGTTGTATCAACCTTGTTGGGTGTCAGTTTGGCTTGGTGCTTGCACAATGTGAATTTAAGGTCAAACTCGCTACTAGCCGCCCTAGTAATCCTGCCAATTGCCATTCCAAGTTATGTCTACACCTACAGTTGGATGTCAATCATCCCAAATTTACAAGGCTTTGCAGCAGCGGTTTTCATTTTGATTCTTACTACTACCCCATACATAACTTTAGCTGCCCTCGCCGCGCTACGAAGAAGTGATCGAGCCCAATTAGAGGTTGCTCAAACTCTTGGCTTAAATAAATGGCGCTCCTTCTATTTCATTACTTGGCCACAGATTCGAAATACCGTTTCCGCTGGCACTTTGCTGGTTGCACTTTATGTATTAAGTGATTTTGGTGCAGTCTCCTTGCTGGGTGTAGATACCTTTACTAGAGCAATTGAGAACCTATATCGCGGCAGCTTTGATCGTGGTGCTGCTGCAATTTTGGCACTAGTGCTAGTTGCGATCTCAGCAATTTTGATCACAATTGAATCTAATACTCGCCAACGCTCAAAGGTGATCTCTACTTCAAGCAAATTAATGCCTAGTATCGCTGAAAGTAATTCAGGCCGAAGTAGATTTCTGGCATCTCTTTTAATTGGTCTTTATTTAATCTTTGCTTTGATCACGCCACTACTTCAGCTGCTTCTTAGATTTATCTCAGCTCTGCCCAGCATTGATTACGGAAACCTTTTTAGAACTGCACTCTCCACCATCTTTGCATCCTTATTGGGATCAATAATCGCCTTGTTGTTGGCACTTCCAGTTGGCTTGTTATCTTCACAGGCTTCAAAGATTGGCAGCCTTACCGATAAAAGTTTATTAATCGTTCATGCACTGCCTGGAATTGTTATGGGTTTATCGTTGGTTGCATTTGGTTCTGAACTTCCAATTGTTTATCAAACAGTGGCTTTGCTTGCATTTTCATATGCACTTTTGTTTATGGCAAAGGCGGTTGGTTTTGTCAGAACCAGCTTTCTGAGGGTGCCGAAAAATTTAATGGAGATCGCCTCAACTCTCAATCAAAGTAAGGCTCAAAGCATCCGCCGAGTAATGATTCCATTAGCAACTCCTGGATTATTAACCGCAACATTATTGGTCTTTTTGTCAGCGATGAAAGAGTTGCCCGCAACACTGATGTTGCGTCCAACCGGTTTTGAAACACTAGCCACTGAGATGTGGAGCGCAACTGCAATCCTGCAATTTAATGAAGCGGCACCATACGCATTACTCTTAGTGCTAATCGCCGCAATCCCAGCCTTCTTAATCAATCGCCCAGACAAGAGTGAGGAATCAGGAGTTAACATCTCATGACATCACTTGAAATTAATGATCTCTCAGTAGATTTAAACTCACGTCGAGTTCTTAAAAACTTAAATCTGCAAATTCCAAGTGGCTCCTTTGCCGCAATTCTCGGCCCCTCCGGCTGTGGCAAAACCACCTTGCTTAGAAGTATTGCTGGATTGATTACTCCAAGTGGAGGTGCAATTAGATTTGGAAAGCAGTTAGTTAGCGTTTCCTCACTTGTCTTACCGCCACACAAAAGAAATATTGGATATGTTCCGCAAGAGGGTGGCTTATTTCCGCATCTTTCAGTTGCTGAGAATGTTAGCTTCTCATTAGCACGAAAAATATCCGATCAAGAGAAAAATCAAATAGTTAATGAGATGCTCGAATTAGTTGGAATGAAGGGATTCAATGATCGATCACCACAAGAGTTAAGTGGTGGACAACAAACTCGAATTGCTCTTGCCAGAGCCCTAGCAATGAAACCCGCCATGGTTCTACTTGATGAGCCCTTCGCCGCTCTTGATCAAGCCTTGCGTGTTGATATCAGTGAAGAGGTTGTCGCGCTACTAAAGAAAAGCGGAACGACATCCATTATGGTCACTCATGATCGCGAGGATGCATTGGTAAGTGCCGATGTAATCGCTTTAATGCGCGGTGGCACCGTTGTTCAATCTGGCACTCCTGCCCAAGTTTATTTAAATCCTATTTCAGCAGAGGTCGCACTTAGCACTGGTGATATTGATGTAATTCCTGCAATTAAATTAGCAAACTCTCAATATTCAACCGCGTTGAATGAAGTGAACTTTAATTTAGCCAATCAGCCCGCTGCTAATCTAGGTCAAATATTGATTAGACCGGAAGAGATTGCAATCAGCGATGAGGTTACAGCGGGAGCTGTGACTGCAAAGATCACCAAGATTAATTACTACGGCCACGATGCATTGTTTGAATTAAAGGTGGGTCAAAGCTTGCAATCTATCCGGGCTAGGATCACCGGCCCTTCCCAGTATCGTGTGGGAGATACCGTTTCGATCACGCATAACGGTCCGATTAGATGGATCTCCTCAGAGGCACACGAGGTAAATCTCTAAACTCCACACTACCTATTTTTCCTACTGACCAGTAACCTATTCCTAGGAAAAGCGGGAGGTTGCAGAAAAACCCATCTGCAACTGGTCCGGGCTTAATTAAGATTAATTAGGAGTGAGTATGAGTAAAGATGCTAAGGCCTCAACAAATGTTGTTTTAGTAGATGCGGTCCGAACCCCTTTTGGTAAAGCTGGCTCTCTTTACGCACAGACTCGCGCAGATGACATCATGGTTCGTTGTATCCGTGGTCTATTAGAGCGAAATCCAAATGTACCCCTTGCGCAAATTGATGAGGTAGCAATCGCAGCTGCGACTCAAACTGGTGATCAAGGAATGAATATCGGTCGTTCTGTTTCAATTTTAGCTGGAATTCCAAAAACTGTTCCTGGTTACTCAATTGATCGTTGGTGTGCAGGTGCTTTAACCGCAGTCACCACAATTGCCGGTGGAATCAATATGGGCGCTTATGATTTAGCAATCGCTGGTGGCGTTGAGCATATGGGAAACCATCCAATGGGTGATGGCATGGATCCAAATCCAAGGTACTTAGCAGAGAAAATTGTTGAGATGGATGCACTGCAAATGGGAGCTACTGCAGAACGCTTGCATGACAAGTTTGCCCACTTAACAAAGGAGCGTGCTGACAATTACGCACTAGCTTCACAACAAAAAACCGCTGCTGCTTATGCGGCAAATAAAATTCAGCCAGATTTAATTCCAGTCGCAATCCGGACCGATGAACTTGGTTGGGGTGTAGCCACCGTAGATGAACCACCACGTCCGCAAACAACATTAGAGGCGCTGCAAGCTTTAAAAACTCCATTTAGAGCTGGTGGTCGAGTTACTGCTGGAAATGCTGCTGGTTTAAATGATGGTGCAACCGCTGCAATTTTGGCATCTGAAGCTAAGGCGAAAGAGTTAAATCTACCGATTAAGGCAAAGTTGGTCTCATTTGCATTTGCTGGAGTTGAGCCAGAGATTATGGGTTATGGTCCAGTACCAAGCACAATCAAAGCGCTATCTAAAGCTGGATTAGATATTACCGATATTGGTTTATTTGAGGTTAATGAGGCATTTGCAATTCAAGTTTTATCCTTCTTAGATCACTTTGGAATTGCCGATGATGATAAACGAGTAAATATTTATGGTGGCGCAATTGCAGTTGGCCATCCCTTGGCCTCATCTGGTGTTCGATTAATTCTTAACTTAGCTAATGGCTTTAAAGAGCACCCAGAGGTTCGCTATGGCGTAACCACTATGTGTATCGGTCTTGGTATGGGCGGAACAATTATTTGGGAGAATCCAAACTTTAAGGGAGCTAAGTAGATGAGTGATAGCAAATTACCGGAAGGTGCGCCAGAAGAGGTTGTAACTAAAGCGATTTTGCGTGAGGTTTCACTTGCACCATTTGGGGCAACTGGAAAATTGGCATTGATTACCTTGGATAATGGAATGGACCACAACCGACCAAATACCTTTGGCCCAGCTGGACTTGAATCCTTAAGCGTTGCAATTGATGCCGCTCAATCATCTGATGCGGTTGCTATTGCTGTTACTGGCAAGCCATTTATCTTTGCAGCGGGTGCTGATCTATCTGGAATCTCATTCTTGAGTGATAAAACTCAGGCACTCGCTATTGGCAAGTTAGGCCATGATGTATTTAGAAAGCTTGGCGAAAGCAAGAAGCCAACATTTGCATTTATTAACGGCTTAGCGCTCGGTGGTGGCCTTGAGGTTGGCCTGCACTGTCATTACCGAAGCTTGGCGAGCACCGCATTTACTGGCCTACCAGAGTGCTTCTTAGGTTTAGTTCCTGGCTGGGGTGGCGCAACAATTTTGCCTAAGTTAATTGGACCAGAAAAAGCGGTACAAGTAATTATCTTAAATGCGCTAAATAACAACACAATGATGATGGCAAAGGATGCGCTGGCTTTAGGTGTGGTCGATGCTGTTTACGAACCAGCTGACTTCCTAGAAAACTCAATTAAGTTTGCAGCTCAAGTAATTAATGGATCTAAGAAAATTGAGCGAGCAGATTTCAGCAAAGATTCAGATGGATTTACAAAAGCAATTGCAACTGGTCGTGCTGCTGTGGCAAAGAAGTATGGTGGAGCAGAGATCGCCGCTCCCCTAAAGGCACTTGAATTGATCAAAGCTGCGCAAACCAATACTTACTCCCAGGGATTTGATGCTGAGGACCAAGCACTTGCTGAATTGGTCATGACCGATGCATTACGTGCATCGCTCTACTCATTTAATCTAATTCAGAAAAAACGCAAAAAGGTTGAAGGTGCACCAAAGCCAGCACTGGCTCGAAAAATTACCAAGGTTGGCGTTGTCGGAGCCGGCTTAATGGCCTCCCAATTAGCTCTATTAATGCTGCGCAACTTAAAGGTTCCAGTGGTCATCACAGATCTAGATCAGGAGCGAGTTGATAAAGGTCTTAATTGGATAAAAAATGAGATTGCTAAATTAGTTGAAAAGAAACGTCTAACACCAGAGGGTGCCGCTCGCCTACTTGGAAATATCTCCGGCTCAGTTGATCAAAAAGTTTTTGCTACTGCTGATTTCATACTTGAAGCGATCTTTGAAGAGTTATCGCTAAAGCAAAAATTATTTAAGGATCTCGAGAAAATTATCTCACCCGAGTGCATCCTGGCTACAAATACCTCATCGCTATCAGTTGAAGCGATGGCGGAAGGCTTGGCTAACCCTGAGCGGGTAGTAGGTTTTCACTTCTTCAATCCAGTTGCCGTAATGCCGCTATTAGAGGTTGCTCGCACCACAAAGACAGATGATGCAACGACAGCAACTGCGATAAATATTGGCAAAGATTTAAAGAAAACCATGGTTATTGTTAAAGATGCACCAGCATTTGTTGTTAATCGATTACTTACCCGTTTTATGGGTGAGGTAACTGATGCGATGGATGAGGGAACACCTTATGAGGTAGCAGATGCAGCGATGAAGCCTTTAGGTTTCCCAATGAGCTCACTTGAATTACTTGGTTTGGTTGGACCTGGAGTTGCTCTGCATGTTGCACAAACTTTAAATAAAAATCTTGGACCTCGATACAAAATCTCACCAACTATGGAGCGCTTTGTAACAGAGGGCGTAAGAACCTTTTATGTGAAGGATGAAAATGGTGTCAACCAAGTAAATCCAGCGGCGCTAGCTTTAATTGAAAAGGGTTCATCCCCATCTACTGCGGATCAAGTTCGCGACCGAGCACTAAAGGCAATCGCAACCGAAGCAAAGATGATGTTGGATGAAGGTGTTGTTGCTACACCAGCTGAAATTGATATTTGTATGCTGCTTGGATCTGGTTGGCCGATGCACCTAGGTGGCATCCTGCCTTACTTAGATCGTGAGGGAGTTAGTGAAGCGGTTTGCGGTGCGCGTTTTCATCCTGCTGGAGTTGCATCTCTTCCTTAACCGATAAATCACTTGCACTCCAAGCAACTAAGGATCGAGTGATGTTTTGAACGGTGATGCCTAGATCCTGCAAAACTTCGGCACGTTTTGAGTGTTCAATAAATGCAAGCGGTACACCAATTGAATGAACTGGTACCGACAATCCAGCATCACGGAATAACTCACTGATTGTGCTGGCGATACCGCCATGTTTAATGCCATCCTCTAGAACAACAACACTCTTGTATCGCTGAGCCATAGTGATTAATGATTTTGGAAGTGGTTTAACCCAACGCGGATCAATCACAGTTACACCAACACCTTCACGATAAGCCTGACCAGCAGCCTCGACGGCCATGGCAGCAAATGCACCAATACTTACTAGCAAAATATCGGCACTCTCACCGCGATACAAAACATCTATGCCATCTCGGCGTTCAAAAGCTGGAATATCTTCATTTACCGCACCCTTTGGAAAACGAAGCAGGGTTGGCGCGTCGGTGATATCAATTGCCTCGCGTAATGTTTCGCGAACTCGGGCCCCATCCCGCGGAGCTGCAACATGAAGAGTTGGCACAATTCCAGTTAAGGCTAAATCCCAGATGCCATTATGTGATGGGCCATCATCACCTGTGACGCCGGCTCTATCTAATACAAAGGTTACGCCAGCTTTGTGCAGTGCTACATCGAGTAGTAATTGATCAAAGGCTCTATTTAAAAAAGTACTGTAAACCGCTACGACAGGATGTAGTCCAGCGTATGCCATGCCAGCAGCGGCAGTTG
>WLHY01000015.1 GCA_009702465.1 Actinomycetota bacterium | reverse complement strand
GTGGCTAAAGCATTTTCAATTAGATCAGATGGAAATGTAAATGTCCGTGTTTTATTAGCTTTGGCTTATCGATCTCATTTCGGCGATAAAGCCTTTGATAAATTAGGGGTTGCTTGTCTGCATATGAGTGTTGGCCCTGATGGTCAACAACTTTGTGGACAACATACTGACTGATTCAATTTACACATCAATATCACTCCTATTATAAAAACCCTCTAATCTACAATTTTGTTGCAATTAGAGGGCAATTAGAGGGCATTTAGAGGGCAATCATTAACTTGATCTATCTTTCGATTGATCCCTTGATGAACTCTTCAACCTTATTAAAGGCTTGTTCATCGGTGTATTGAACCGGTGGAGATTTCATAAAGTAACTGGATGGTGAGAGCAGTGGGCCGCCAATCTTGCGATCCAATGCAATCTTTGCGCAACGCAGCGCATCGATAATCACACCAGCAGAGTTTGGTGAATCCCATACCTCGAGTTTGTACTCGAGATTTAATGGCACATCGCCAAAGGCTCGACCCTCAAGGCGCACATACGCCCATTTACGATCATCTAGCCAAGGAATGTAATCGGATGGTCCGATGTGTACATTTTTTGAACCTAGATCATAATCAAGTTGAGAGGTAACTGATTGAGTCTTGGAAATCTTCTTTGACTCTAGTCGATCACGCTCTAACATATTTTTGAAATCCATATTTCCACCAACATTTAATTGGTAGGTGCGATCTAAATGCACGCCACGATCTTGGAATAACTTCGCCATGATGCGGTGAGTAATAGTTGCGCCAACCTGGGATTTGATGTCATCGCCAACAATTGGAACTCCTGCTTTAGTGAATTTATCTGCCCAGATTGGATCTGATGCGATAAACACTGGTAAGGCATTAACAAAGGCGCAACCAGCATCAATTGATGCTTGGGCGTAAAACTTTGCCGCCTCTTCGGAACCAACTGGTAAGTAACAGATTAAGACATCAATCTTTGCAGCCTTTAACTCCGCGACAACATCTACCGGTTTTTCAGTAGATTCGGTGATCGTCTCTTTGTAATAACGACCCAAACCATCAAGTGTTACACCTCGCTTTACCTTAACACCTGTCTGCGCAACGGTAGTGAACTTAATAGTGTTGTTCTCGCTCGCCCAAATTGCGTCAGCTAGATCTAAACCAACCTTCTTTGCATCAACATCTAGTGCTAGAACAAAGTTGATATTTTTGATGTGATAGCCGCCAAGTACTGGGTGCATCAAACCCGGGATCTCAGTTTCGTTTGTGGCATCCTTGTAGTAAGTAATACCTTGTACTAATGAGTTAGCGCAGTTTCCTACTCCAACAATGGCTACTCTAATTTCACCCTTATCTTCTATGGTCACTTGCTCTTCCTTTCAGTTTTTAGCATCTCTTCCAGCCAGGCGATCTCTCGCTCAGCTGACTCCAATGAGTGACGGCGCCACTCAACCAAATAGGTATCAATACCCTCTGGAATCTTTGTTAATTCACGGCGAATGATCTCCGCCTTTTCTAGTAAGCGTCGATGGCGACCTTCTAGAATTCTGACTCTGCTGCTCTTTGGGGTTGGGCCAAAAAAAGCGAAGCGAACCTCAAAGCCCTCATCCTCAAAATTTTCTGGTGTTGCACTCTCCATCAATGAGGCAAACTTCGCTTCACCCTTTGCAGTTAACTTGTAAACAATCCGCGAGCGCCGAGATAATCCACCTGACTCTTTAATGGTTTCGGCGATTAAACTTTGCTCAGACATTTTGCGAAGTTGCGGATAAAGAACTGAAAAGCTAAGTACTCGAAATGGCCCGTAGATTGCACTCAATCTCTTTCTTAACTCATACCCATGAAGTGGCCCTTGTGAAAGCAGACCAAGAAGGGCGAACTCAAGTGACTCAGCACGAGATCGCATTAATCGCCTCCAGGGAGAGTAAGTAGCCAATGGGGTATCCATTAGATATATCGAATCGATACTATCGAATAGCAGGATAATAGGCAGAACCGCAGCCCCATAGCAACAATGGCCACAGGTAGGATCTAGGCGTGTTGACTACAGATTTACTCCCTACGCGCCTCTGGGAGTACCTAATAGCGACGATTTTGATTGTTTTGGCTCCTGGCCCATCAGTGCTCTTTATCATCGCTCGGGCTATCGCCTGGGGTAGGGCGAGTGCAATCGCCACCGTTGCAGGAAATACGGTCGGCGTTTTGATGATCTCATTACTTGTCGCAGTTGGCCTTGGACCATTGCTGCAAAGATCCACCCTCTTCTACAACGGAATTCAATGGGCTGGTGGGCTTTACCTGATCTACCTTGGGTTTGAAGCAATTAAGGCGAGCAAGTTAGTCGCCTCCGAGCTACAAAAAGGTGATGGCGCAAAGCCAACTTTATTAGCCTCTGCAAAAAATGGATTCTGGGTCGGAGCCTTAAACCCAAAAACTATTGTCTTCTTCGCTGCAATTTTGCCTGCATTTGTAGATCAGGAAAGTAGTAATCTCACAGCACAATTAATTTTACTGGGTTTTATTTTCTGCATCATTGCATTTATTTCAGATAGTACTTACGGCTTGTTGGCCGGAACTGCTCGAGAGTGGTTTGCTAGTGATATCAAGAGGCTGATTCTGATGCGCCGCTTCGGTGGCATAGTTATGGTCGCGCTTGGTGTTTTTACGATCGCTTCAATCTACCTGCTTTAACACAGTAATTGCGTGGCGTAACCGCTCATTGTCAGTGATGATCGGCAGAATTCGTAAATGGCCTCATCAACTGCAGTAGGAAAAGCACGAGAGTTTATCTCTCCATCAGATTTAACCTTCTCGTGGGGTGGGTGTCATCGCTGTCTCTGGCTCAGCTATAACCACGGCCTACGAACTCCCGGCTTTATGCCTCTGGTTGGAGATTTAGCAACTATGCAAGAAAATTACTTTGCCGGAAAAACCACCTCTGATATTGCACCAGTACTTCCAGCGGGCAAGGTTTTAGATCTAGGTGGTTGGGTGAAATCATCCTTAATTCCAGTTAATGGTTCACCATCAAAGTATGCAATCCGCGGCAAGTATGATCTTTTAATTGAGTTTGCAGATGGCACATTTGGCATTATCGATTGTAAGTTTCAAGCAAAGGATTCAGATAAAACTGATCTCTACCAACCACAACTCGAGGCGTACGCCTTTGCATTAGAGAATCCGGCAACTGGTGAAGCAAGAAAGGTCTCCCTTATGGGATTGCTTGTTTGGTCATTACTTGAACCAGCTGGCGATGTCACAAAGGGTTTTGGCTTAAAGTTAAAGCACACGTGGCGACCAATTGAGCGAAATCCGCAAGCGTTGCAGGAGCGTTTAACAGATTTTATTACCGTAGTTGATGCAAAGATGCCGGTTGCAAAACCGCTCTGCGATATGTGTAATTATCTACAATCTAGAAAAGAGTTTGTTGGCGCTGAGTAAGCGCTACTCAAAATCTCCAGCATTCTCTGCCTTGCTCTTCATAATTGCATCCTTAGCCTCTGAGGCGTACATGTTTGGAACATAAACCTGTCCTGAGATTGCCGCAATTACATCCATAATCTTGTTGGTAACCTCGCGAAGCACCGCTTGATCTGTGGAATCTCCAGTGAAGTACATCGGCTCTGCAAAGATCATCTCTACTCTTCTTAGATTTGGCACAACCTGACCAGTTGGTTGAATCTCAGCGGTGTTAAACATTGCAACTGGAACGACAGCCGCACCGGATTCAATCGCCATTCGGGCTATTCCAGTTCTACCCTTATAAAGCCGGCCATCAGGTGATCTTGTACCTTCGGGATAGATGCCAATACAGCTACCCTCATTTAAAACCCGTAAACCGGTAATTAGTGCAGCTTCACTTCGCTTACCGCCAGAGCGATCAACCGGTACCTGTCCCAAAGCAATAAATGTTAACTTCTTAATGAAGCCCTTTAATCCAGGAGAGGTGAAGTACTCACTCTTTGCTAAAAAGGTTACTTTGCGGGGAACGACAAGTGGCATAAAAATCGAATCACTAAATGAGAGGTGGTTTGATGCAATTATCACAGGGCCAGTTGTTGGCACATGGCGCAATCCACTTACCTTTGGTCGAAAGAGCAGCATCAGTAAAGGTGCTAAAAATGATTTTAAGATTCTATAAGCCACGGGAGTAATTTAGGGCTTCCAGCAATCTATGCCACCATCTGAGCGTGAATACCATTCCAAACTCAGAGGGTTTGGTCCTTCCTGGCGCACAAACCGGCGGCAAAATCGGTGTCCTGGTGATTCACGGATTTACTGGATCGCCAATTTCTATTGCGCCATGGGCCAGGTACTTAAATCAACAAGGTTACACAGTTCATGCACCGCGCCTACCTGGTCACGGAACAACTTGGCAGGAGATGAATGAGACAACTTGGCAGGATTGGTACAAGTGCGTGGAGGATTCCTATCTTGATCTAAGAAGTAAATGTGATCGAATTTTTATTGCTGGCTTTTCAATGGGAGGGGCGCTGGCATTAAAGCTTTGTCAAATTAGAGGAGATGAGATTGAAGGGTTGCTTTTACTTAACCCCTCAATTTATGACAATCGGTTAATTATAAAATTAACACCGTTGATTAAATTTTTTGTGCCATCTATTAAAAGCCGACGTGTTACCGATGTTGCTATGGCAAACCCACCAAAACATAGTTATGGCCGTACCCCCCTAAAAGCTTTGGATTCCTTACGAAAACTTTGGCGATTGGTTCAACGAGATCTCTACCTGATTGATCTTCCGGTAATGATTGGCTACTCAATCAATGACCATGTAGTAGATCCAGCAAATTCAGAGAGAGTTATCGAAAGCATCTACTCAGCTGATATTCGTGAAGTAATTTTTGAGAGATCCTTTCACAACGTGGCTCTGGATTACGACTCTGATTTACTAAATGAGCAGTCACAAGTATTTATCCACGAGGTCTTAAGTGGCGAAATAAATCGTGGTGATGAGTACAACGAGCGAGAGTTGATTGATGCTGAGTTTGATTCAATTGTTTCAGGACTCTCACTTGATGAAACACCACCAACTACCTACTTAGATGAGTTGGATAGAAGAGTGAGTGCAGAGCAGTTCTCTCCACCAAATCCAAAATTGCCAGTATTTGATCAAACTCAACGCACCGGCTTTATTGCAATCGGTTCGGGATTTGCTTATCTAATTATTAATCAGTTTACGCCGATAGATATCGCCGGTATTTGGCCGGCAGTTGTAGTGATTTGCGTAGGTGTTGCTATCTTGATCTGGCGTACTGCTAGAAATGATGATGAGTTTGATGATGGAGCTACTCTCTAACTAAATCGCCCGCCCCAATTAAGCCAGCATCATTTCCAAATTTGGCTGCAATGATTTTAGGTAGTGGGTGTTTATCGGCAAATGGCATATATTTTTCAGCAGCCGCAATAGCTGGCTTTAAAAATAAATCGCCAGCATCAATAACTCCCCCACCAATGATGATCGCCTCTGGGTCTAGCAACATTGTGTAGGAGGCGATGGCTGAACCAACCCAATCAGATTGCTTGGCAAAGGCTGACAAGGCCATGGCATTTCCTGCTTGAGCCGCCTTGGTTAAATCCTTTCCAGTAAATCCATTGATTGTGCCATCCCCGAAATCAAGTAGTGATTTGGCTGCTTGTGCATCAGCCTTAATTGCTTCATGCGCATAACGCATTAACGCGCTACCGGATGCGTAAGTTTCAATGCAGCCAATTGCACCGCAGCCACACCTTTCACCATCTAACTTCACCATCATGTGCCCAAACTCAGCACCAATTCCATTTGCGCCACGATATAACTTGCCATCAACAATTAACCCGCCACCCATTCCGGTACCGATGATAAAAAACATAACTGGATTTAAACCCTTGGCATTTCCAAATCTATACTCAGCCCAGATTGCAGCATTTGCATCATTTTCTACAACTACCGGCAGATTAAACTCAGATTGCAATGCATCAGCGAGCGCCACATTATTCCAATTTGAGATATTTCCTGCTGCAACTACAGTTCTGCGATCTGCGGAGACAATGCCAGCATTACTTATGCCTATGCCAACAATCTTGTGATTTAGTTGGAGTGTTTTGACTATCTCGATAACCACATTGATTAAATCTTGACCACCAGTTTTAGGTGTGTCCTTACGAAGGCTTTCTAAAATATTGCCGTTGGTATCAACGACTCCCCCAAGAACCTTGGTGCCACCAATATCAATACCAACAGTTAAGCCACTTACCGGTTTTGGTAAATTCAATTAATTTTCCAGTTTTTCCTTTAATTGTTTCAGGGTTAAATCAATTGTAGATTTCTCGGCTTTTTGTCGCATTACCGCTGGAACTGGCATCGATAAGCCCACCGTTAATTCATAGGTGACATCGGTGGTGTCATCGCCATTATCTTTAATAATGTAAGCCCCACTCATCTCAGTTAATAAGTCGGCATCTTCAAGTGAGAACTCAAGACGATTTGGTGCCTTGCTCCAGTCATAATTCAAAGTTGGTTTATCTTTTAAGGCTCCAGCATCTACAGATACCTGCACCTGAGTTGCCCGACCTTGATCATCGGTTGCAATTACATTGACAGATTTAATGGTGGTTGACCAGCTTGGGTAACCAGGGAGATTGGCGAGAACTTCCTGAATATCGGTAGCGCTTGCTTGGATTGTGATGGTGGAGGTTGATGTATCAGACATGCGGAGAAGGTTACCGCCTAGTATGCAAAATCGTTACACATTGGCTCTGGTCATTCTGGCCAATTAGGCGATAGCGTAGGGGTTATGAATGAGATATCAATCCCAGCAATTATTCCGCCAGCGGCGGACGGTAACTTAACTAATTTAATTTCAGAGCGTGCATGGTTTGAACCAGAGCGCATAGTGGCATCCCGTCCATTTGGAGATGGTTGGCAGCCAGTAACAGCGAAGGAGTTTGAGGATGAGATTCGCGCTGTTGCTAAAGGGCTAATTGCATCTGGAATTAATGGTGGCGATCGCGTAGCAATCATGGCAAAAACTCGATATGAGTGGACGATTTTAGATTTTGCAATCTGGTACGCCGGTGCGGTTCCAGTTCCAATTTATGAAACATCAAGTGCTGAGCAGGTTGATTGGATATTAAGTGATTCTGGCTCAGTTGCAATTATTGTTGAAACCTCTGTCCTAGCTGAGGTAGTTAAGCCAGTTATGCCAGCAACATGCAAAAATCTTTGGAGCATCACCGACAACGCACTCTCAATTTTAACTGAAGCTGGAAAATCAATTTCAGATGATCAGGTGACTGCACGTCGAAACTCACTAACTCCCGACTCATTAGCAACCTTGATTTACACATCTGGCACTACTGGAAAGCCAAAAGGTGTTCAGTTAACACATGGCAACTTCTTAGCTGAGTGTGGCAATGTGGTTAATGGCGCTAGCGATCTCTTCTTAAAGCCTGGCGGTTCTACATTGTTATTCCTTCCAGTAGCTCACGTTTTTGGACGTATGGTGCAGATTGGTGCAATTACCGCTGGACTTCATTTGGCTCACTGCGGTGACATAACAAGATTGCCGGCAGATCTGGCTAGCTTTAAGCCAACCTTCGTATTAGCGGTGCCACGTATATTTGAAAAAATTTACAATGGTGGCGAAGCAAAGGCAGAGGCAGCTGGTAAGGGCAAAATTTTCGCAAAGGCTGCAGCTGTTGCAATTGCATACAGCCAAGGCTTAGATTCAAAAAAGATTTCACCTATGCTTCGAATTCAACACGGCTTATTTGATAAATTGGTTTATTCGAAGATCAGAGCAGGTATGGGCGGAAGAGTTGAAGCTGCTATCTCTGGTGGTGCACCTCTGGGTGAACGCCTAGGTCACTTTTATCGAGGTGCGGGTATCCGCGTACTAGAGGGTTACGGCTTAACTGAAACAACAGCTGGTGCTACCTTGAACTTAACTTGGGCACATGAAGTTGGCTCTGTTGGAAAACCTATTCCAGGAAACACCATCAAGATCGCTGAAGATGGCGAAGTATTGATCAAGGGCCCAATTGTCATGAAAGGTTATTGGCAAAATGATGCGGCTAATGCTGAGGTCTTCACATCAGATCGATTCTTTAAAACTGGAGATTTAGGAAAATTAGATGATGCTGGCTTCCTGTACATAGTTGGCCGTAAAAAAGAGTTGATTGTTACCGCAGGTGGAAAAAATGTTGCACCTGCTGTACTTGAAGATCGACTTCGCTCACATCCATTGATCTCCCAATGTATGGTGGTTGGCGATAACAAGCCATTTATTGCAGCCTTAATTACCTTGGATCCAGATGCTATTAAGCCGTGGATGGTTGCAAATAAAAAAGAGGGTGCAACTATTGCTGAATTAGCAAAGGATCCAGCGCTTTTGTCGGTAATTCAAAGCGCGGTTGATGAAACTAATAAAGCGGTAAGTCGTGCTGAATCAATTAGAAAATTCACAATTCTGCCAGTGGATTTCACAATCGCTGGTGGCCAGTTAACCGCCAAGCTATCCGTAAAGCGACATGTTGTTGGACAACAGTTCGCTCGCGAGATTGATGAACTCTTCGCCTAACTCTGAACGCTCTCGTCTAGCACGGGAGTTGCATGATGGTTTGGCTCAGGATTTATCAGCAATTGGTTATCGAATTGACTCCTTAATTGGTGATGTCACAATCACTCAATCTGTTCGCGAGAATCTTCGTAAACTTCGCTTCACACTATCGGGTGTAACTGATCAGGTACGAAATGAAATTTACAATCTACGAAATGAGGCGGGGCAAACTCTAGATAAAGAGCTTGAAACTCAATTAAGCAGCATTTTGCTTGATACGGAAATTATTTTAGAAATCACTGGTCAATGCCAGATTCCAAGGGAAAAACATTATGAGGTATCTCGCTGCTTACGTGAGTTAACCATTAACTCTAGAAATCACTCAGGTTGCACCAAGATTTCAATTACGCTGACTGATGGATCAATAACTTATCAAGATGATGGCACCTTTACCCAAAGCAATGATGCAAATCCAAAACGTAACTCTTATGGATTATTAGGGGTATCGGAGAGATTAGCCAAGATAGATGCAACTCTTATCAAAAGCGATTCAACCTATGAAATCATGTTTTAGTAATGATGTGCAGCAATGAAAAGTGTCGTAGTAATTGATGATCACGCTTTTATCAGGGCAGGAATTGCTGATGCTTTGCCAAAATCTGAGTACTCGGTAATTGGCCAAGCTGCATCTAAATCTGAAGGTTTAGCACTACTTAATTCACTCTCCCCCGATTTTTGCATAGTCGATTTAAATCTAGGTGATGGTTTGGGGTCGGATTTGATCTCCGAAGTTAAAAGGCGAGATTTAGCGACAAAATTTATTGTTTTAACAATGGATGATGATGATCTTACTTTGCAAAAAGCTAAATCTTCCGGCGCGGATGCATATATTCTAAAGAGCACACCGATTGATACTTTAATCAATTGTCTAACTGAACTGGGTAAAAGTAACTCTAGTTTTCAGATAGCTGGTCGGATAATGCCAAGAAAAATCTCGAAGGATTTTGAGTTAACTAAGCGTGAGATCGAAATCTTGCAGTTGCTAGGGGCTGGCATTACCGCAGCGGTTATGGGTCAGCGTTTATTCCTAACAGAGGCCACAATTAAAACTCATCTATCTGCGATCTATCGTAAATTAGGTGCGAGTAATCGAAGTCAAGCTTTAAGTATCGCCTTTGAAAACAATTTAATTCAGAAGTAGTGAGTTAAACCTTTCTGACCAAATCTCCCATCGCCATTCATTTACTACCCAATCACGTCCGGTGGCTCCATAACTTTTGGCTAACTCTGGTTGTTGCAGCAAAGATTTAATTGCTTGCGCAATTTGATCAGGTGAATTGCCATCAACGATTAATCCAGTTTTCTCTGAAATTACCGCATCTGGTGCTCCGCCAGAGTTGCCGACAATTACTGGAAGCCCACATGCACTTGCTTCTAGATAAACAATTCCTAACCCTTCAACCTCTAGCCCGAAGAATCTATCTCTGGCTGGCATTGCAAAGATTTCACCAATTTGAATATACCTAGGAAGATCATTGAGTTGAACTCGACCAGCAAAGATTACATTTTTCTCTAGCGAGTGATGCTGCACTAATTTCTGCAACATGTACTTTATGGGACCTTCACCCACGATAAGCAGAACCGCTTTTGGATAGAGTTTTACTACCTGTGACATTGCAACAATTAACTTATCTTGGCCCTTTCGGTGGACCAATCGTCCTACGCTAACAATTACTGGGCGGTCATTTACATTTAACTTATTCATTAAATCAATAGATTTTTCAGATGGCTGAAAATGATCAACATCAATTCCAGGTGCGATCTTGATTAACTTGCTCTGATCGGAAACAACCCGCTTTATTGCATTTTTTGTGTACTCGCCTAAATAGGTAAGGACATCAACATCGTTGGCAATTTTACTTAATAGCTGGCGGAAGATCGGAAGCTTTGCCCACCAAACCTCATGACCATGCGTTAACGCAACTATGCGTGTTGCACCTTTTTTACGTAAGGTGGCTGCCATTAAGGCTAAGGGGGCTGCTGCACCAAACCAAATTAACTTTGCATCAAACTGATCCATTAATTTAACTGCTCGGCGAGTAATTCGAGGTGTAGGTAGGAGAATCTTTGAGCGATCTCGGATAACAATCACGCCGAAATTTTCAAGTAAATCTTTATCAAAGCTCTCTGAGTGAGGTTGTGATGATGTAAAAACAACCACTGAATTATGTGGCAACCGCTTTAGTAATCCCAAGATAAAGCTTTCAATACCGCCGGCTCTTGGACCAAGATCATTTGTAATCAACAAGATCTTGGGTTTTTGATTACTCATTAACTAAAGTCTACGGGCTCCGATATATGGCTTCTTACCAAGTGTGAAGGGCGCTATCTTTACACGGCTACCCTTTCTTGGAGCATGCAGCATTCGCTCTCCACCCAAATAGATAGCAACATGGGAGATTGGCCTTCCAAAAAATACTAAATCCCCTGGTTGAAGATTTTTGCGATCAACCGCTTTTCCATATCTGTATTGCGCTCTAGAAGAGTGTGGCAGTGAGACTCCAGCTGTTCGGAAAGCACGCATCGTTAAACCAGAACAATCCCAAGTTGTTAAACCGGCAGCACCAAAGACATACCTATCACCGATTTGTTGGAGGGCGTACTTGATCGCAGTACCGCCTCTGCCTGAAACCGCATTATATTTTGAGGCATCGGCTAAGGATTTGGCTTGATCGGCATTCTCTTCATCATCATTTAATTTTGCTAATCGTTGGCGCTCAGCAACTGTTAACTTTGCCAACAACGCCTCTGCTTCTTGTAATTTACTATTTGCAATAGCCAACTGTTTTGTGAATCGAGCCTGTGCCGCTTTTACTAAAGCTAACTTGTCATTAACAGTTAATGAGGTGGCGTTTAGCCGTTGAGTTGCAACTGAAAACTTTCGTAGATCCGCACTTTTCTTACGGGTAACTGATTCGAGAGAGCCCGCTGTTGAAAGATAAAGAGATGGATCGGATGAGAAAAGTAATTCAAGGCTTTGGCTTAAGGGACCTGACTTGTACTGCTGGGCAGCTATGGCACCAATTGAGTTTGAAAGTGCGTTGACAGAGGCGCCTTGTTGAGTGGCTTGCTGTTGCACAGTTGAGAGCATCTTTTGTAGCTTTGATAACTCGACTTTTGCTGCCTGTGCACCCTCTGCAGCTGTCGTCGCCTGCTCCTCTAGATCCCGTACTCGCGCCTGCACCTCAACTAATGAGGGTGCCGCACTAACGGGCGCTGCTGCAAAAAGTGAGAGGATTAAAGCGCTCACCAAAGATAAAAGGGTTGTGGTGCGCATTTTTCCAGCAGAACTTAACCTGAGCATCTAGATAGGTTAGCCAAGCCCTGATGGCAATCTCAAACTGAAATGAGCATGGCTACCTGAGAATTTAAACAAATTTGC
>WLHY01000014.1 GCA_009702465.1 Actinomycetota bacterium | reverse complement strand
TGTTCGTTCTGCTGCTTTTGG
This sequence comes from Actinomycetota bacterium, assembly GCA_009702465.1. Taxonomy (GTDB): domain Bacteria; phylum Actinomycetota; class Actinomycetes; order Nanopelagicales; family Nanopelagicaceae; genus Nanopelagicus. Next base: position 12,031 of record WLHY01000014.1, on the reverse strand, counting down.
TATTTGGGTAAATGTTGGCTCCCGCGATGAATCACTTTCAACTGCGGGGGCTTCTCATTTTCTAGAGCACCTACTTTTTAAAAGAACAAAAACTCGAACCTCACTTGAAATCTCCTCATCAATCGAGGCGGTAGGTGGCGAGACAAATGCATTTACATCAAAGGAGTACACCTGCTTTTACGCGCGTGTAATTGATAAGGATTTACCACTGGCAGTTGATGTCATCAGCGATTTAATTACCTCATCCGTTGTTAAGGCAGCTGATGTTGATGCCGAACGCAAGGTAGTACTGGAAGAGATCGCAATGCGCGATGATGATCCCAGCGATCTAATTCATGATCTATTTTTAGAGAAGTATTACGGCGATACCCCGCTGGGCCGACCTATTTTAGGAACTGTTCAATCTATCAATGAGATGTCCCGCAGCACCGTATTTAATTACTATCGTAAGCGGTATCGACCACAGGATTTAGTAGTTGCCGTTGCTGGCAATGTTAAGCACAAAGAGGTAGTCCAGATGGTTGAGGATGCCTTAAGTAAGGATAACTTTTTAGATCAACCAAAGAGTGATTATGAGATTCGCTCATCAGGTGCGGTAAAGGTGCCGGGCCGTGGCCAAGTGACACTACTTGATCGCAAAACAGAACAGGCACATATTGTTTATGGCGTTGAAGGTGTTGCGCGAAATGATAAAAGACGGTTTGCCTTAAGTATTTTAGCCACCGCACTTGGTGGCGGTATGTCATCTAGATTATTTCAAGAGATTCGTGAGAAGCGTGGCTTGGCTTACTCAACATATGCATACAGCCAACAATTCGCTGGCAGTGGAGTCCTATCTTTTTATGTTGGTTGTAAACCAGATCGAGCAATTGAGGCAACCAAGATAATTCAAGATATCTTGCATGATGTTGCAGAGAAAGGTTTAACCCATGAGGAGATCTTGCGAGCAAAGGGAGCGGTCTCTGGCTCATTGGTATTAAGCCAAGAGGACACCGGCTCTCGAATGACAAGAATTGGAAAGAGTGAGTTGGTTTACGGTGAGATTATGAGCTTTGATCAAATCTTGCAGGAGATTGCAGATGTAACACCTGATCAAATTAAGGAAATTGCCCGCCAAAGCTTGCCAACATCTCCTACCCTTGCGGTAGTGGGACCATTTAGATCGAAAGCTAAATTTGAAGGGTTGATCAAATGAAGGTTGCAGTATTAGGCGCCAAGGGAAGAATGGGCGCAGAGGCGGTTATCGCAATCAATGATGCTAAAGATCTGCAATTAGTTGCACAGTTAGATTTAGGGGATTCATTAGATCTATTGGTAACAAGTGGCGCCCAAGTAGTTGTTGATTTCACCCATCCAGATGCGGTTATGAAAAATCTTGAGTTTGCCATTACAAATGGCATCAGTGTTGTGGTTGGTACAACCGGGTTTGATGATGCAAAGTTAGCAAAGTTAAAAAGCTTGCTAGCTGCTAATCCAAAGGTGGGTGCGCTGATCGCACCAAACTTTGCCTTAGGTGCAGTGTTAATGATGCAGTTCTCTGAGGTTGCCGCAAAGTACTTTGAATCGGTTGAGATTATTGAGCTTCACCATGCCAATAAGGTAGATGCGCCATCTGGAACTGCAGTGCGCACAGCTCAGATGATTACCGATGCTCGCAAAACAAGTAATAAAGCAAAGATGCCAGATGCAACAAAGGATGCACTTGCTGGTGCACGTGGTGCAACTGTTGGCGATGTTCCAATTCACTCCATTAGATCCCACGGCTATGTTGCCCATCAAGAGGTAATCTTTGGTGATCCAGGTGAGACACTTTCAATTAGACATGATTCATTCAATAGAGCAGGATTTATGCCAGGAGTATTACTAGGAGTTCGTGAAGTAGTAAAACATCCAGGTTTAACTGTTGGCTTAGAAAAGTATATGGAGGGGTTTTAAATGAGTAAGGTACTTATGTACGGCGCTGAATGGTGTGGTGATTGCCGCCGCTCAAAGAGATTTCTAGATTCAAATAATGTTTCCTACGAGTATGTAGATGTTGAAGCAGATGCATCAGCTAGCGATAAGGTAATTGAGATCAATGGTGGTCAGCGCTCAATTCCAGTAATTGTTTTTGAAGATGGCACACACTTAACAGAGCCATCTGATGCAGCTCTTAAGGCAAAGCTTGAGGAGTTGAAAGTACTTTAAAACCAGTTGTAGATCGCGGCGCTAGTAATTGCAGCGCCGATGACAACAATTGGAAATGGCGCTTTATATTTAAGCAGAACCAATGCCACCGCAACACCAGCTGCACGCTGATCGATTACCAACTCCTTTTTATCGGCAAAGCTCTGTACGGCAACTAATGCGCTAAGCAAAACAATTGGGACCAAGGTATTAATCCGCATAAATCTTGGTTTGTTTAACCATCGCTCAGGAACAGAGTGCCCAACATACTTATTTAAGAATGCGGTAACGCTAGCGCCAATAACAGCGATCCAAATCGGCGTCATTTTTTCCACCCAAAGATCACAGCAAGTAGGACGGTGGTAATAATTGGCACACCCGCTGGTGTTAATGGGGTAAGTAGTAAGGCCAGTGCAATCGCTAAACCACAAACTATAAATTGCAACTTATTTTTTAATCTTGGCCAAACTAATCCACAAAAGGCGGCTGGAACTGCAGCATCTAATCCCCAAACAGATGGATTACCGATTGCGCTGGCACCTAATGCGCCAAGAAAGGTAAATAGATTCCAAAATACATAAACACCAACTCCAGTTACATAAAAGCCACGTTTGCGATCGGCTTCATTATCTTGCAGAGTTGAAACAGCGGTGGATTCATCAATTGTTATTTGTGCAGCAAGGAGACGGTTTAAGCCAGTGACCTTCAAGATCGGTGCCATCTGCAGACCGTAAAGTGCATTTCGAAAACCCAATAAAGTAGCGGTTGCAATGGCACTAAGTGCTGAGCCACCGGCGCCCATAATTCCGACAACTGCAAATTGAGATGCACCAGAGAAGAGCAGGATAGATAGCAGACAGCTTTGCAAGATTGAGAAGCCGGCGGTTACCGCTGCTGCACCAAAGGCGGCGCCATATAGGCCAACGGTAAAGGCAACACTGATTCCAGTTCGATCCACCTGATTTGTTCGAGGATTAAACCTACTTGTGATTGACACGCCGTTATCTTAATCCAAGGGATAGGTGAGCCACGCGGGTAGGGTCGCAGGCATGAGCGAGGAAATCCAATTTAGAGATGATGTATCTGTCGAACTAGTTAAATCTAGCGCCAGTGATGCCGATGTTATTTGGGCGGCCCGAGTTTCAACTGCGGGAGACAAATCACTGGAAGATGTTGGTGCTGATGCATCAAAATCTGAAGGCTTGATTAATTACTTAGCTCGCGAGCGACATGGTTCACCATTTGAACATACCTCGATGACATTTTTTATATCTGCACCAATCTTTGTCTTTCGCGAGTTTATGCGCCATCGCATCGCCTCTTACAACGAGGAGAGCGGACGTTATCGTGAGCTTCGCCCAGTTTTTTATGTACCAAGTAAGGATCGCAAGTTAGTTCAAATTGGAAAGCCTGGTGCTTACTCATTTGTTGAAGGAACAGCAGAACAACACCAATTAACAGTGGATGCAATTAAGCAAACCTGCACACTTGCCTATGAGAATTACCAAAAATTATTAACCGCAGGTGTTGCCCGCGAGGTTGCCCGCGCTGTTCTGCCGGTAACTCTTTATTCATCGATGTATGTAACGATGAATGCAAGAGCGCTAATGAACTTTTTATCACTTCGCACAGCTCGAGAGGGTTCACACTTTCCCTCCTACCCACAACGGGAGATCGAGATGGTGGCAGAGAAGATGGAAGCAGAATTTGCTAAGTTAATGCCGATTACATACGGGGCATTTCAAAAATCTGGACGAATCGCTCCATAAGCAACCAGTAAAGCAAGGTAGCCTTAGGGCATGCAAATCACTCCACCATTTGGCCGGTTAATTACCGCGATGGTCACACCATTTACCAAAAGTGGTGAGATTGATTGGGCGGGGCTAGAGAAGATTGCAGCACATCTAATAAGTAATGGCAATGATGGCATCGCTGTAAATGGCACAACTGGGGAAGCGCCAACTACAAGTGATGATGAGAAAGATCAGATAATTAAAGCGGTTCGCAAGGTAGTTGGTGATCAGGTAAAGATAATTGCAGGTGCTGGCAACAATGAAACCTCACATTCAGTTGAACAAGCAAAGCGCGCAGCAAAAGCTGGTGCAGATGGATTATTAGTTGTTACTCCTTATTACAACAAACCACCACAAGCTGGAATTGCAGCGCACTTCACCGCTATGGCAAATGCAACTGATCTGCCATTAATGATGTATGACATTCCAGGTAGAACTGGGGTTGAAATTGAGAGTGAGACCATAATTAAATTAGCTGAACATAAAAAAATTGTGGCGCTAAAGGATGCTAAGGGAAACCCGGCAGCAACCTCTTGGGTAATTAAGCAATCTGGTATCGCAACTTATTCAGGTGATGACATCTTAAATCTGCCACTTCTATCAGTTGGCGCAGTTGGCTTTGTCTCAGTTTGCGGTCACACAGTGGGCACAGATCTAAAGATGATGTTAAATGCATGGTTTGCCGGTGATACAAATAAGGCGTTGGAGATTCATCAAAAATTACTTCCAGTATTTACCGGAACCTTCCGCACTCAAGGCGCTATCTTGACTAAGGCGGCATTAAATTTAATGGGTCTTCCTGGTGGATTTACCAGATTGCCACTTGTCGATGCAACTGATGCGCAGATCGCGCAGTTAAAGGTTGATCTACAAGCAGGCGGCGTTAACTTAAAGTAAATAATGAATCATCCTCATCCTGGTCTGCCTTACCCTGCCAAATTAGCTAAGAAGACTCTGCGCATTGTGGCGTTGGGTGGACTTGGTGAGATCGGTCGAAATATGACCGTCTTTGAGTATGAAGGTAGATTATTAATTGTTGATTGTGGTGTTTTATTTCCAGGAGATGATCAACCAGGTATTGATTTAATTCTGCCGGATTTTTCATATATCCGTGAGCGATTAAATGATATTGAAGCGGTCTTTTTAACTCATGGCCACGAGGATCATATTGGCGCTCTGCCTTACCTGTTGCGCGAGCGAAGTGATATCAAAATTATCGGTTCAAAGTTAACACTTGCATTTGTTGAACCAAAGTTAAAGGAGCGCAAAATTACCGCCCCACTTCATCTAGTTAAAGCGGGTGAAACACTTGGAGTTGGGCCATTTACTTTAGAGTTTGTTCAAGTAAATCACTCAATACCTGATGCACTAGCGGTTGCAATTAAAACTCCAGCCGGTGTTATTTTGCATACTGGTGATTTTAAAATGGACAAGATGCCACTAGATGAAAAGATCACCGATCTAGAAACCTTTGCCCGCCTTGGCCGAGAGGGTGTTGATCTTTTCCTAACCGATTCAACAAATGCTGATGTACCGGGATTAACTGTTGCTGAAAAGGATATTTATCCAGCGCTACAAGAGGCGATAAATAAAACACCTCGTCGAGTTGTGGTTACCTCATTTGCCTCACATGTTCATCGAATCCAACAGGTATTAAATGCAGCAAATGCGGCAAATCGTAAGGTTGCCTATGTTGGCCGCAGCATGGTTCGAAATATGAAGTTAGCGGCAGATCTTGGTTATCTAAAGGTGCCAGCTGGCTTAGTGGTTGATTACAAAGATATTGATAATCACGGCGACAAGATTGTTTTGATTTGTACTGGCTCGCAAGGTGAGCCACTTGCAGCCTTATCTCGAATTGCAAATGGTGATCATGAGATCCGAGTTGGTAAAGGGGATACTGTTGTTATGGCCTCCTCATTGATTCCTGGAAATGAGAAGTCGGTCTACCGAGTAATTAATGAGCTAACTAGATTTGGCGCTCATGTAGTTCATAAAGGAAATGCATTGGTCCATGTTTCTGGGCACGCCTCAGCTGGTGAGTTACTGCACTGTTATGAGGTTGTAAAACCTAAAAATGTTTTGCCAGTTCATGGCGAGTGGCGACATATGAGAGCAAATGCCGATTTAGCGATGCAATCAGGTCTTGCAGAACACAATGTCGTAATTGCAGAAAATGGAATTACGGTAGATATAGCAGATGGTCATGCAGATATCTCTGGCTCAGTTCCATGTGGTTATGTTTATGTTGATGGGCAAAGTGTTGGCGAGATAACTGAGTCATCACTTAAGGATCGGCGAATTTTAGGTGAAGAGGGATTTATCTCTGTTGTAGTGGCGATCGATTCACAGAGTGGAAAGATTATTGCCGGCCCTGATATTCATGCACGTGGCTTTACCGAAGATAAATCATTATTTGATGATGTTAAAGGTGATATTGAAAAAGCATTAGCTAAAGCGGTAGCGGGTGGCTTCAACGGCACTCATCAACTTTCACAAGTAGTACGCCGAACAATTGGTTCATGGGTTGGTGAAGAACATCGCCGAAAACCAATGATCATTCCACTAGTTATTGAGGTTTAACGAATAGGCTTAGCCATATTATGGCAAGAGCTAAGAGCAGAAAGCGCGGTAAATCCAACCCCGCTAAATCATTGCTACGTGGCATCTTTTCTGCGATTGGTTCACTGTGGCGCTTACTTGCTAAAGCGGTGGGAAGCTCAACTCGTTTTGTTTTTCGAGGCGCCCAAGATTTAGATCCAACTCATCAACGAGATGGCATCGCCTTCTTCCTATTTATTCTCGGTTTAATTGCCGCAGCTGGTACCTGGTTTGGTTTAGATAATTGGATTGGCCAAGCCACCTACTCATTTTTGTATGGCGGCATTGGCCGACTAGCTTTGCTTACACCAATAATCATCTTCTACTTTGCCTACCGATTATTTAAAGCACCAGATGAGGGTAATGAGACTGGTCGAATCACCATCGGCACACTGTTATTAGTAATTAGTACAACCGCATTACTGCATATGTTAAATGGATCCACCGGAACTGGCGCTACTGCAATGCGTCATGGTGGTGGCTGGATTGGTTATGGTGTATCAACACCATTAGTTGCCTTAGTTACCACGATTTTAGCGGTGCCAATTTTAGCGATCCTCTTTTTATTTGGCGTATTGGTAATTACAAAAACTCCAGTAAGTAAATTAATGAGCAAGATTGCCGCCATCTTTGCATTAGGTGGTGCTGGAATAAGTAAGGTCAAAGAGCGCAGGGCAGCTAAGGAGATCGAGGAGTTTGAGGTAAGTGATACCCCGCCCTTTGACTCACCATTAGTTAAGGATTTAGTTGCAGATTTTGAGGATGATGATGAGTATGAAGATGATGATGGTGAGTATGAAGCGGAGCAACTAGATTACTCAGTTGAGATGAGTGATGACTCAGCCCTAACTCAAGCTATTCCAACCATGGTTAAGCAATCAAAAAATGAGAACACCAGGCCACAACAACTTCTTTTAACCGCCGATACAGTTTATGAATTACCAAGTATGGATCTGCTTCGCGCAGGTCCTGCGGCAAAGGGAAAATCAAAGGCAAATGAAACGGTGCTTTCAGCGCTAAAGCAGGTATTTGAACAGTTCTCAGTTGATGCCCAAGTAACTGGATATATGCGTGGACCAACAGTTACACGGTATGAGGTTGAACTTGGCCAAGGTGTAAAGGTTGAAGCAATTAGCGCATTATCTAAAAATATTGCCTACGCAGTTGCCAGTGGCGAGATTCGAATCCTCTCGCCAATTCCTGGAAAATCTGCGGTTGGTATTGAGATTCCAAACTCAGATCGCGAGATCGTTGCAGTGGGTGATGTGCTGCGTTCACCAATATCTGGAAATGACACCCACCCGATGTTAATTGCATTAGGTAAGGATGTAGAGGGCTTATTTCTCTGCGCTAATTTAGCGAAGATGCCACACCTATTGGTTGCGGGTGCAACTGGTGCTGGTAAATCATCGATGATTAACTCATTGATTATCTCAATATTAATGCGGGCAACTCCAGATGAGGTTCGCATGGTAATGATCGATCCAAAACGGGTTGAGCTAACAAATTATGAGGGTGTGCCACATTTAATTGCACCGATTATTACCAACCCAAAGAAAGCAGCTGATGTTTTAGCTTGGGTAGTACGTGAGATGGATATGCGTTATGACGATCTATCCGCCTTTGGCTTCAGACATATTGATGATTTTAATAAGGCGGTTAAAGCCGGCAAGGTAAATGCGCCTGCCGGAAGTGAGCGAGTTCTTGAGCCTTATCCATACCTCTTAGTAATTGTTGATGAGTTAGCTGATTTAATGATGGTGGCAGCGCGCGAGGTTGAAGATAGCATTGTTCGAATTACCCAATTAGCACGTGCAGCTGGTATCCACTTAGTACTTGCAACACAGCGACCATCAGTTGATATTGTTACTGGATTAATTAAAGCCAATGTGCCATCTCGATTATCTTTTGCTACCTCATCCTTAGCAGACTCTCGAGTTATTTTAGATACACCCGGGGCGGAGAAATTAGTTGGTCAAGGTGATGCTTTGTTCTTACCAATGGGAGCCAGTAAGCCAGTTCGAATCCAAGGTGCCTATATCTCAGAGCGGGAGATTGAAGCGGTCGTAAATCATGTTAAATCACAACTGCAACCAGTTTATCGAATTGATTTAAATGCACCAATCAAACCAAAGGTACTTGAAAATGATATTGGTGATGATATGGATCTTTTATTGCAAGCAATTCAATTAGTTGTATCAACACAATTTGGTTCTACCTCGATGTTGCAACGAAAACTTCGAATTGGTTTTGCAAAAGCTGGCCGGTTAATGGATTTAATGGAGAGCCGTGGAATTGTTGGACCAACTGAAGGATCAAAAGCGCGTGCAGTTTTAATCACCGCCGAGCAGATGCCAGATGTACTGGAGCAGTTGCAAGGCCACTAAGTAGTGCCAGCAAGGGGTTATCCTGTGGGTGAGTTGGAAAATTCACGCCTGTCATACTTTAAGTTCACTTCCTAACTCTTGGGTGATACCCACTAACGGGCTTACGCTTAGCCAGTAATCACCCCTAGCAGAATGGGTACCGCATTGACTGAGATTTCAAAACTTCGCGCAGCGCGTGAGCTGGCAGGTTTAACAGTTGAGCAGGTTGCTAAAAAAACAAATATTCGAATTGGTGTGATTGAAGATTTAGAAAAAAACTCAGTTGAAGTTTGTGGTGGTATTGCCTACGCCCGCGGTCACATCAGATCAATCGCTAAAGTAGTCAAGGCAGATGGTGATCTATTAGTTGCTGAGATTGAGGCAGCCCAAGGTGATAACTCTCGAAGAATTATTGATGCACTTTACGACAACAATGTTGCTGATCGACCAAAGCCAAAAAAGGTATTGAAGTTTTCTACTTTAGCTGGAGTTGCTGCAGCGGTTTTAGGAATTGGATTTGTAGTCAACATTGCAATTAATAATGTTTCTACTTCAAATGAGAGCACCGTTGCTGTTGCCACTACTTCACCTTCACCATCGGCAACCGCTGTTGCGACAGATGTAAGTGGTGTTAATTTAATTATCACTGCAGTTGATGGAAGAACCTGGCTTGGAATAACCAATGAGCAGGGTGAGACAGTATTTGATGGCCAGATTAGAAGTGGTCAAACACAAAGCTTTCAAGATCCCGATTCATTAAGTGTGACAATTGGAAATGCATCTGCAGTTCAAGTCACTTTAAATGGTGTTGATCTAGGAGTTGCTGGCAAATTTGGTGAGGTAGCACGCTATAAGTACACCCAAGCCGGAGCCACCAAAGAGTAATTTTTTTATTCCCCGCTAGACTTAGCGGATTGTGAGTATTTCAGAGATTAAATCCCGCACCGTTGCATTAGTGACCTTGGGTTGTGCGCGAAATGAGACAGACTCTGAAGAGTTAGCTGGCCGGTTAGCTGCTGATGGTTGGCAATTAGTTTCAGATCCAGCTCTAGCTGAAATTGCAGTTATCAATACTTGTGGCTTTATTGAGAGTGCTAAAAAGGATTCAGTTGATGCTTTGCTAGAGGCGCACTCCTTAAAAGGTAATGGTGTAACTAAGGCGGTAGTTGCAGTTGGTTGTATGGCTGAGCGTTATGGAAATGAGCTAGCAACTGCACTGCCAGAAGCTGATGCAATCTTAGGTTTTGATGATTACCTAGATATCTCACAGCGACTTTCAACAATTATTGATGGCGGCAAGATCAATACCCACACACCTAAGGATCGCCGAGCACTGCTTCCAATTGCACCAGCTGATCGAGCCAAGCAAAAAGAGGTAGCACCGATTGGCCAGGTATTACGGAAACGGTTGGATAACGCACCTGTTGCACCGCTGAAGATCGCAAGTGGTTGTGACCGGCGATGTTCATTTTGCGCCATTCCATACTTTCGTGGCTCCTTTGTCTCAAGAAGGCCAACTGAGATTATCGATGAAGCCAAGTGGTTGGCTGAAAATGGGGTTACTGAGCTTTATTTAGTTAGTGAAAATACAACTAGTTACGGCAAAGATTTTGGTGATTTAAAGTTGATGGAGAAGATGCTCCCTGATTTAGCCAAGATCGATGGCATCGAACGCATTCGCCTCTCCTATCTGCAACCAGCTGAGGTTCGCCCCTCCCTTCTGCAAGCGATGGTTTCAGTAGATAAGGTGCTGCCGTACTTTGATCTCTCCTTTCAACATGCAAGTGGTGATTTATTAAGAAGGATGCGCCGCTTTGGCGATGGTGAGAAGTTCCTCCATTTAATCACCCAGATCCGCGCTCTATCACCGGAGGCGGGAATTAGATCAAACTTTATTGTGGGCTTTCCTGGCGAGACCGATGCTGAGTTCCTTGAGTTAGTTGAGTTTATCTCTGAAGCAAATTTAGATGCGATTGGTGTCTTTGGTTATTCAGATGAGGATAAGACTGAGGGTGAAACTTTGCCAAACAAGGTTGCCCCAGAGTTAATTAAAGAGCGGGTAGAGGAGCTATCAACAATTGTTGATGAGGTTTTATCTCAACGCGCAGAGTCAAGAGTTGGCCAAGCGGTCCGAGTTTTAATTGAGGATGAGGCGGAGCAAGAGGGAAGAGCTGATCACCAAGGACCAGATGTAGATGGCTCAACCTTTGTAAAATCACGAAATCGATACCGAGTTGGTGAGTATGTTGATGCGGTTATCAGCGAAGTTAACGGCGCTGATCTAATTGCTCAGGTAATCTAGTTTTCATGCCGAAGTTCGAGCTGCCAAATCTGCCAAACTCCTTAACTATCCTGCGGGTTTTACTTTTGCCGGTATGCGCATACGCGCTCTTTAAAAATGGTGGCGATGACACAACCTGGCGCTTAATTGCCTGGAGCTTATTTTTTGTTGTTGGCCTATCAGATATTTTGGATGGCAAGTTAGCCAGAGATCGCAATCAGATAACTGAGTTTGGTAAGTTGCTAGATCCCATCGCAGATAAGGCGATGCTGGCTACCGCTGCAATTGGCGCCTCGATTTTAGGATTGCTCTCCTGGTGGGTTACGGCAATCCTGCTATTGCGCGAGTTAGCAGTTACGGTGCTGCGCTTTGCAGTTATTAAAGATGGTGTAATTCCAGCCAGTAAGGGTGCAAAGCTAAAGACCTTTTTCCAATCCTTTGGAGTTGGCTTTTACATTCTGCCCCTACCAACCTGGTTACATATTCCACGAGATATCTTTATGGCGATTGCAATCTATCTAACAATCACAACTGGTGTGGCCTACTTCAAGCAGGTAATTAAAAAGTGATTGCCAGCGCAGTTGTTAAAAAATTAGGTAAGAAAAAAGCGACATTATCAGTTGCTGAATCAATTACCGGCGGGGGGTTAGCCGCTGCAATTACTGAGGTAGCTGGTTCATCAAAGGTTTTTCTCGGTGGTGTGATCGCTTATGCAGATGATGTAAAGATTGATCAGTTAAAGGTTGATGCAAAGAGTTTAAAGAAATTTACCGCTGTCTCTGAGGAGGTCGCTAAGGAGATGGCGATCGGTGCGCGTAAGAAAT
>WLHY01000013.1 GCA_009702465.1 Actinomycetota bacterium | reverse complement strand
GAGCCAATCTCCATCGATAACCGATGGTCGGGTAGCTGGATTCTCCGTTCATTTAAGTAACTTTGATGGTCCTTTTGACCTATTACTACAGTTGATATCCCGTCATAAGATGGATATCACTGAGGTATCGCTAGGCGCTGTGACCGATGAGTTCATCGCCTACATCCGTCAGCTGGAGAGCTCAACTGAGGGCTGGGATCTTGATAAAACTACTGAGTTTTTAGTGGTCGCGGCGACCCTGCTTGATCTAAAGGCGGCCAAACTGCTCCCATCTGGTGAGGTAGATGATGAATCTGATCTAGCTCTGCTTGAAGCCAGGGATCTACTCTTCGCAAGATTGTTGCAGTATCGCGCCTTCAAGGAGATAGCCGCTATCTTTCAAGAGCGGATCGATCGCGAAGAGAAGAGCTTCCCTCGCACAGTTTCTTTGGAACCACACTTTGCCGAATTACTTCCTGAGGTTCTGATTGGCGTAGGAGCCGAGCGATTTGCTGCGATCGCTAATCGGGTACTAACCCCCAAAACCGCTCCCACCTTCACCATCGACCATATTCATCGCCCACTTGTAAGCGTCGCTGAGGAGGCGGTAGGGGTTGTCGAACACCTACGTAAGAGTGGAAGAGCAACCTTTAGAGCGCTGATCGAGGGTGCGCCATCCACATTGGTAATCATCGCTAGATTTCTAGCACTCCTCGAGCTCTACCGTGAAGGAGTAGTTAGATTTGAACAGGTAGTTTCTTTAGGAGAGCTTCAGATAACCTGGGTTGGAACCGCAACAGGTGAGGTTGCAGTCAGCGATGAGTTTGATCAACCCGTGGTGCCAATCGATGAAATAGAGAGTGAGACCGATAATGTCTGAAGTTGAACTTCACCGTTGCCTAGAGGCGATCCTCATGGTTGTAGAAGAGCCGGTCTCGGAGGTAGTTCTGGCTCAAATTATTGAACGCCCTACCGAGGAGATCAAAGAGGGGCTCATCAATATGGCACAGAAGTATCAAAGCGAGGATCGTGGTTTTGAACTGCGCCAGGTTTCCGGAGGATGGCGCTTCTACAGCCACCCAGATATGGCCTCTTTGGTTGAGAAGTTTGTATTGGATGGGCAACAAGCTCGATTAACCCAAGCTGCTCTAGAAACCCTCTCTGTGATCGCTTACAAGCAGCCGGTGTCACGGGCTCGAGTTTCAGCGATTCGTGGAGTAAATGTTGAGGCGGTTATGAAAACTTTAGTGACCAGAGGGTTGGTAGAGGAGGCAGGTATGGAAGGGGAGAGTGGCGCGGTTCTTTATAAAACAACCTCCTTTTTCCTCGAGAAATTGGGGCTGAACTCCACTAGTGATCTTCCAGCACTTGCCCCATTCTTGCCAGATATTGATGGGCTGGATGAACTGCTCGCAAATCTAACGGAGTAAATAACGGTTTTGCATAAGTTTTTATGGGGTTAAACTTTCAGGGTGGCACTAACTAGGTTAAATAAAATCATCGCTGATGCGGGTATAGCTAGCCGAAGAGCAGCTGATCAATTAATTCTAGATGGTCGAGTAACAGTTGATGATCAAATTGTGATTGAGCTAGGTGGAAAGTATGATCCACAAATTAATAAGATTGCAGTTGATGGTGAGAAATTAAATATAAAAAAGTCTAATTCTTATATAGCATTTCATAAACCTGCAGGAGTTATTTCCACCATGTCAGACCCAGAAGGACGAGCCAATTTAGGAGATTACTTTAAGGAGAGGGGCGATCGACTTTTCCATGTAGGCCGACTAGATCGTGAATCTGAAGGGTTAATCCTGCTGACAAATGATGGGGAGTTGGCCCACAGGGCTACCCACCCTTCTTATGGACTGGAGAAGAGATATCTGGTCGAGATAGAGGGTGAGTATCTCAAATCCACCACCGATCAGCTGCTGCAAGGGGTTCGCCTAGAGGATGGTCTGGCGAGAGCGCTGAAGGTTCTATTAATTCGATCTACCTCAAAAAACCATCACTGGATTGAGATAACTATTCATGAAGGCCGATATCACATAATTCGAAGATTAATCGAAGCATTAGGAATGAAGGTGCTTAGGTTGGTCAGAATTGATTTTGGACCAATCAACCTGGGCGATATGAAAGAGGGCCGGCATAGAGCGCTAAATGAGGTAGAGCTTGCAAATCTATTTACCCTTTTAAAGTTAAATAAATAAACCCATATTTGTAAAAACAATATATAGATAAAGCGTTATTCTTTGATGGTGTAATAGTCGATAAATCACCTTTATCACGCCTAATTTATTATTAATAAAACCTTTTATCGATAATCCCTCGTCAGGCTCAAAAACCTTTTATAGTTAAATAGATCTTATTGAAATTGAGAAAGTAATAAAGCGACACATTAATTTGCAGTTTTATACCTAAACAAGATCTCCATCGCCCTCGCTACCATAGTGGAATGGGAACTAGGGGAATACGAGGGGCAACTCAGATTGCTACCAACACCCAAGAAGAGATCACCAGCGGAGTTCTCGAGTTAGTGAAAAAAATGCTCTCGGAGAATTCGGTGAATCATGAGGATCTGATATCAGTTATCTTCACCGCTACCGTAGATCTGACCGCTCAATTTCCGGCTGTTGCCGCCCGCGAAGCGGGACTAGGCAATGTTCCTTTGTTGTGTAGCGTCGAGATAGATGTTCCAAACTCGCTACCAAGGGTTGTTCGTGTGTTGATGCATATCAACTCTGAAAAAGGGTTGGATGAGATAAAGCATGTTTATCTGCATGGAGCGGTCGCTCTTCGACGTGATATCGCCCAATGAGCCTTAATCGGTCACTAATTGCGCCTGTAACCGCTTCTAGATTGCTGGATCAGGGATGAAGGTTCGTGTAATTGGTTCTGGCCTAATCGGTACATCTATAGCTTTAGCATTAAAGCAATCTGGTTGCCTCCTGCAAATGATAGATATTGATAAAAAAGCTGAGCAACTAGCAAATAAATTAGTTGAGGGGGAAGTTTTTGATTCAGTTGATCTGATTGTTATTGCAGTTGACATTGCAAGTAATAAATCATTGATTGTTAACGCATTGAAGGAGAATTCCGAGTCAATAGTTATCGATGTAGCTAGTGTAAAGTCTAATCTTCTACAAGAGGTTGCTGAGTTATCAGATAATCTCCCAAATTTTGTTTCCTCCCATCCGATGGCAGGTCGTGAAGTTGGGGGAGGGCACTCAGCACGTGCAGATTTATTCCGAGGAAGAGCTTGGATTGGAATTGATGCCGAAACAGTTTCTCTTGAGGCTAAAGAATCTCTCGAATTTCTAGTAAAAAGCTGTGGGGCCACTTTGTACTGGTACTCGGCGCGGATCCATGATGAGATCGTTGCAAGAATTTCTCACCTGCCGCAATTAGTCAGCAGCGCTTTAGGCGCAGTTGTTAATCAAACCAATGAAGCGGATCTGAATTTAGCCGGTCAAGGATTACGAGATGTTCTGCGTTTAGCTGGATCTGATGCAAATCTATGGTCACAATTACTGATCGCAAATTCAGAACCGGTAGTAGCGAACTTGCAGTTAATCATAAGTAAATTGCAAATGGTTGAGAAAATGATTGCAAATCTTGATGAAGCAGAATTGCAACAGTTTCTGATTGATGGAAATAATGGTTTACGAAAAATTCCTGGAAAGCATGGCATGGTTCAGCGCAATTACGCATTTCTTTCCATAGTTATAAATGATGAAGCTGGCCAGTTAGCAAAAATATTTAATGATTGTGCGAAAGCGGGTGTAAATATCGAGGATCTCAGTATCGAACATTCACCAGGTCAATTAACTGGTTTAATCACCTTATCTATTTCAGAAAAGGATGAAGGAAAATTATTTGATCATTTATCATCATCTGGCTGGGATGTTTTCCAAGTTAAAAGTCGATAAACAAACTTAACCGCTTTAAATCTCTGATTACTGGATACAATTTGGCTATGAACAACTTGGTACTCGCTATTGACGGCCCTAGTGGTTCTGGCAAATCATCTACCGCTAAAGCGCTGGCAATTAGAGCAAACTGGTCCTATTTGGATACTGGAGCTCTTTATCGAGCAGTAACATTTCTGGCTTTAAGAGATTTAACAAATTCAGAAGAAGAACTTTTTGATTCTCTAAAGAAAAGCGAGATCGCCTTCTCTTGCTCACCAAAAGATCCTAAAATCTATCTTGATCAAGTCGATATAACTAATGAGATTAGATATCAGCGGATCAATGATGCGGTTAGTATCTACAGCGCAATGCCGTCAATAAGGAATTACTTACTAGAGATGCAACAAAGGTATATTGAAACTGCACCAGTTGGAATAGTGGTTGAGGGTCGGGATATCGGAACGGTTGTGGCGCCAAATGCGCCTTTAAAAGTTTATCTCTACGCTGATATTGAAGAGAGATCCATCCGTCGCGAGAGTGAGTCAATCGAAAGTATTTCAACTACCGATATATCTAAATCTCTCTCTCAACGCGATGAGATGGACTCAAACCGTCAATTATCTCCATTGGCGAAGGCATCAGATGCCGCAGAGATTGATTCGACGAGATTGTCCCTTCAGGAGGTTGTCGATCAAATTTGGAAGTGGATGTTGCAACGGAATTTATTAGGATTACCAACAATTGCTGTAATTGGACGACCCAATGTTGGTAAATCCACTTTAGTAAACCGAATGATCGGTAGGCGCGAAGCGATCGTTGAAGATACTCCTGGTGTTACTAGAGATCGAGTTAAGTATGAGGCTGAATGGAATGGAAGAAGTTTCTTTCTTGTAGATACTGGTGGGTGGGAGGTAAAACCAGAAGGCATATCGGAGAAGATTACCGCAGGTGCCGAGGCTGCCATAGCTGAATCGGATTTAGTGATCTTTGTAGTTGATGCACAAATCGGAGCTCTCGATGAGGATCAATCGTTAGTCACCTTGTTGCGTAAAAGTAATAAAAAGGTAATTTTGGTTGCAAACAAAATAGACAATGCTGCGGATGAATCAGATGCCTACGCACTTTGGAATTTAGGTTTAGGTGAGCCAAGATTTGTTTCAGCTTTACATGGACGAGGTAGTGGCGACCTACTTGATTTATTGATTTCAGAGTTACCTGAGGTTGGATCACAGCCAGCAGATGATGGATATCGAAGAGTTGCACTTGTCGGCAGACCCAATGTTGGTAAATCATCATTGTTAAATGTTTTAGCTGGAGCACCTCGTGTACTGGTAGATGATGCAGAAGGCACGACACGGGATGCGGTTGATGAGTTGATTGATTTCGGTGGATCAACTTGGCGCTTTATCGACACTGCTGGCATTAGAAGAAGAGCTCATCAATCAAGTGGCACCGATTATTACGCCTCATTAAGAACGCAGATCGCGCTAGAACGAGCAGAGGTTGCTTTAGTTATCCTGGATGCATCGCAAATAATGACTGAGCAAGATATTCGAATCGTCTCAATGGCTGAAGAGGTAGGTAAAGCTTTGGTTATTGTGATGAATAAATGGGATCTAGTTGATGAAGAGCGGCAGATAGTTTTAGAGCGGGAGATGGAAAGACAGTTAGAACGATATCCATGGGCCCAACGAGTTAATTTGTCCGCCAAAACCGGTTGGCATCGTGATCGGTTAGCGCCTGCGTTAAGAACCGCATTAAGTAGCTGGGAGAAACGCATACCGACAGCGAAGTTAAATGCCTTCCTGGGAGAGTTAGTAGGTGCCAATCCACCACCTGTTAGAAGTGGAAAGCAGCCAAAGATTAAATTTGCTACGCAGGCTGGGATCTGCCCACCTAAATTTGTAGTTTTTGCGACAGGATTCCTTGAGGATGCTTATCGACGATTTATTGAACGTCGATTACGGGAGGAGTTCGGCTTCGCCGGTTCGCCAATAGAGGTTGCGGTTAAAATTAAGGAGAGGGACTGATGCTTACGATCCCAAATGCAATTACCGCACTTCGAGCACTTGGTGTTCCAGCTTTCCTATACTTTTTCTTGGTAGCGGATCAGCCGGTTATTAGCTTTTTCATCATTATGTTTGGTGGTTTAACCGATTACTTTGATGGCAAGGTTGCACGAGCATTAAATCAAAGCTCAGATTTTGGAGCTAAGTTTGATCCGACTGTTGATCGGTTATACATATCAGCGATCGTGATAGCACTTGCAATTAAAGATTATCTACCATGGGCTTTAGTCATTGCCCTGTTGCTTCGCGATCTAATTCTTTTTATCTTGGTTGTTATTCAACGGGTACGCAATCTGCCATTTGCTCAAGTAACTTTCTTAGGAAAGGCGGCAACCTTTAACCTCTTATACGCCTTTCCTATCCTGCTCCTGGATCAGGTAGAGGAGATTTCTCGCTTTACCAATCCGGTTGGTTGGGCATTTGCTATATGGGGTTTGGCCTTGTACTTTTACACAGGTTTTCAATACCTAATTACTGGTATTCAAGGTATGAGGAGAGTTCGCTAATGAGTACTACGCCAAACCATCTTTTTTATACCAAAGAGCATGAGTGGGTTGAGAGTTTAGGTGGTAATCGTTACCGAATCGGCATTACTGATTACGCACAATCGGCGCTTGGAGATATTGTTTACATTCAATTGCCAAAAATGGATTCTGAGCTAACTGCCGGTTCGGTATGCGGTGAAGTTGAATCAACAAAATCAGTCTCTGAAATTTATGCCCCAATATCTGGCAGAGTTGTTGCGGTAAATCAATCGTTGGATAAAACGCCTGAAAGTATGAACCAAGATGCTTACGGGGCTGGTTGGATTGCTGAGATAGAAGCGGGATCAAATTTTGACCAAAGCGCCCTAATGAGTGCGGCCCAATACCAAGAAATCACCGCTTGACCGGTTTGATTCTGGGCAATAGTGTCAGCCTCTAGTTGAACCTGAAGGAGATTTTGTGGCTGATAAAGCTTTACCCCCAAAGGATCTAACCTCAACTCTTAATCTTCGTCAGTTAAGAAGCATTCCAGAGCCTAAGCAAAATCAATCTCTTTTAAACTCCCTCTCTGAACAGGAGCGCGAGGTTGTTGCCGCCCTTCCTAAAGATGCTGGGATCCTGATTATTTTGAGTGGCGCTGGCCTCTCATCACGATATTTACTGGATTCAAATAATGTAAAAATTGGTCGAGATTTGAACAATGAAATTTGTTTTGATGACATCACAGTTTCAAGGTCACATGCGTTAATTGAGAAGGTGGATGGTTCTTACGTAATTAAAGATCTTGGTTCTTTAAATGGTACTTACGTAAATGCTGTTGCGGTCAAAAACGGCGTACTTAAAGCTGGCGATGAGATCCAGATTGGCAAGTATCATCTAACTTTGTTTGTAGGGGAGAAGTAATGGCTGTTCCAGTTCGTGCCTATCTAAGTATCGGCGAAGTTTTATCTAAATTGAGAAGTGAGTTCTCCGACATCACTATTTCAAAGATTCGATTTCTAGAGTCAGAGGGTTTGATTGAGCCACAGCGCACGCCTAGTGGATATCGCAAATTCACTAATTCAGATTTAGAGAGATTGAGATTTGTCCTTCTAGCTCAACGCGATCAGTATCTACCACTGCGAGTCATTAAAGATAATCTAGATGCATTAGACCGAGGTTTAGTGCCCTCACTTACTGTTGGTGGTATAGCGACACCACGGCTAGCCACATCAGATGGAGTTCCGAGTGACATTGCAGCTGCTGAACAAGATTTACGCCTTACTAGAAATGAATTAATTTCAGCTGCACAGATCTCAGATGAACAGTTAACTGAGTATGAGTCATACGGCCTGATCTCAATACGTGGTCGTCATTATGATGGTGATGCTTTGGCAATCGCAAAAAATATTGTCGCAATCTCTGAATTTGGAATTGGTGCACGACATTTACGGGCCTTCAAAACAGCGGCTGACCGAGAGGTTGGATTGGTTGAGCAAGTAACAACTTCGATTAGAAGTCAAAAGGGCAGCGAATCAAAAGCCAAGGCAGATGAGGTTGAAAAGGAGTTAGCTTCCTTATCAATTAAGTTGCATGCAAGCTTGGTTCGTGCCGGGCTTCACAGATCTAAGTAATAAAATATTTCCATGACTGATTACTGTTTGGTCGAGGTAATTGGCGTTCGTGTAGAAATGCCATCTAATCAACCAATTGTTCTTTTAAAGGAGATTGATGGAGTCAGATACCTACCGATTTGGTTGGGTAGCGCAGAGGCAACAGCGATTGCTTTTGTGCAACAACAGGTAAAGCCGCCTAGACCACTAACCCATGATCTCTTCAAAACTGTTTTAGATGATTTTAATATTGCACTAGAAAGTGTTTACTTAACTAAGTTAGAGGATGGAATCTTCTACGCTCAATTAAACTTTGGTGATTCGAAATCCATCTCAGCTCGGCCAAGTGATGCAATTGCCCTGGCGCTTAGAAGTAACTCTCCAATAATGGCCAGCCTTACATTGTTGGATGAGGCTGGTATAGAGATTCCAGATCAGGCCGAGGATGAGGTAGAACGGTTTAAGGAGTTTTTGGATCAGATCAACCCGGAGGATTTCCTGGCTTAATCCCTACGCAGCGATCCAAAAACCCTAAAGGTAAGCCTTAGATATTCGTGTCTAACCATTGAAATCAACCGCTCAACTTCTACAATTAAGCCTTCCCCGTAGAATCGAGTCTGCCATGAGCATTTCCCCTGACATCGGATATCGAGGCGCAACTGCCTGTGTCGCCGCTGGAATTTCCTATCGACAATTGGATTACTGGGCTCGAACAGGCTTAGTCGAGCCAAGCGTTAGAACAGCAGCAGGCTCCGGATCACAACGGTTATATGGTTTTCGCGATATTTTAGTTTTGAAAATCGTTAAACGACTTCTTGATACTGGCGTATCGCTACAAAATATTAGAACTGCAGTTGAGCATTTGAGAAGTACAGGTATCTCAGATCTCGAGCGTATTACTTTGATGAGTGATGGGGCATCTATTTATGAATGCACAAGTCCAGATGACATCGTTGATCTTTTACAAGGTGGTCAAGGTGTTTTCGGTATTGCGATCGGTAAAGTTTGGCATGAGGTTGAAGGCTCATTATTGAATCTTCAAGGCGAGAATTCACTAGATGGCAGTGCTGTGGTAAGTGGTACAAATAACGATGAACTATCAGAGCGAAGAAAGCGCAAAGGCGCCTAGTAAGTAATACTCTTCCCCTCAGAGCAGCAGGAAACATGGGGGATTAGATGGATTTACGTTCGACCTTTATTGATCGACATATTGGTCCAAATGATTACCAAATCAACTCAATGTTGCTTGAGCTCGGGTATAAAGATCTTAATGAGTTTATCCAAGCAGTGGTTCCAAAAAACATTCTAATTAATAATGAGATCGAACGTGTTTTGCCAGTTGGAATCTCAGAGAGTGCTGCGATCGCAGAATTAAGATCAATTGCCAATGAAAACAGTGTAATTAAGAATTTCATCGGCAGTGGGTATGTGGGCACCATTACTCCACCAGTGGTTTTAAGAAATGTTCTCGAAAATCCAGCCTGGTATACCGCCTATACACCGTATCAACCAGAGATCAGTCAAGGCAGATTGGAAGCAATCTTTGCCTTCCAAACTGTAATCGCAGATCTCACCGGCTTGCCAATTGCAAATGCATCAATGCTAGATGAAGCAACCGCAGCGGCTGAGGCGATGACATTATGTAGACGCACCTGGCAAGGTGGCGATGACGCGATCTTTTTAGTTGATCAAGATCTTCATCAACATGTAAAGGCGGTAATTTCAACCCGAGCGAAACCATTAAAAATTGAGATTAAGGAGATTGATGCTAATCAATATGATTTTTCTGATGATTTCTTTGGCGCCATCTTCGCTTACCCAAGCTCTGGTGGTGAGATTAAAGATTTAAAGGATTCTGTATTTAAAGTTCATCAGAAAAATGCCTTAGCCATCATTGATTGCGATCTATTGTCGCTCACATTAATCGAGGCACCGGGCGAGTTTGGTGCTGATGTATCTGTTGGCACCGCACAAAGATTTGGTGTTCCTGTCGGTTTTGGTGGTCCACATGCTGGATTTATGTCAGTCAGAGAAGGTTTAGAACGTTCCATGCCTGGACGTTTGGTTGGCCAATCAATTGATTCACATGGAAACACTGCATTTAGATTGGCGTTGCAAACTAGAGAACAACATATCCGCCGTGATAAAGCAACATCAAATATATGCACGGCACAAGTTCTTCTAGCTGTTATTTCAGCTTTTTATGCAATGTGGCATGGCCCGCAAGGCCTGGTACAAATAGCTAATCAGATAAGTACGCGAGCAAACTCACTTCGACAGGATCTTAAAAACGCTGGCTATAAGGTCGGGGATAAGCCGGTTTTTGACACAGTGAAGATTTCAGATCTTGCCGCTGATGATCTACTTGGTAAATTTTTACAAAAGGGAATGAACATTAAGCAGATAAATAAGACAGAAATTTCAATTACATTCGATGAGTTAACGACCGATGAAGATGTAAATCAGATCTATCAGATCTTTAATTTAAAGAGGTCGCAGGAAGCGGTAAAGATAGCCACTGGCCGAAGCAGTAGGTTTTTAACCCATCCAATGTTTAACTCTTATCACTCCGAAACGGCGATGCTTAGGTATATCCGCAATTTATCGGATCGCGACTTAGCTCTGGATCGCACGATGATTCCATTGGGTTCATGCACAATGAAATTAAATGCCACCTCTGAGATGATTCCAGTAACTTGGCCTGAATTCGCAAATATTCATCCATTTGCGCCATTAGAACAATCCCGTGGATACAAAAAAATGGTCGATCAATTATCTAACTGGTTAATAGAGGTAACTGGTTATGATGCGGTCTCTTTACAACCTAACGCCGGTTCGCAAGGGGAGTTTGCAGGTTTATTAGCAATTAGAAATTATCTGGATAATAGGGGAGAGGAGCATCGTAATATTTGCTTAATCCCATCAAGTGCTCACGGGACAAATGCGGCGAGTGCAGTTATGGCTGGCATGAAGGTAGTTGTTATTGAGTGCGATGATCTGGGGAATGTATCAATTACCGACATCAAAGCAAAGATAGAGCAGTATCAAGATTCACTCGCTGCATTAATGGTTACTTATCCTTCTACCCATGGTGTTTTTGAGGAGGCAATTTCCCAGATTTGTCAGATTGTTCATGATGCAGGAGGACAGGTTTACGTTGATGGTGCGAATTTAAATGCGCTGGTTGGTTTAGCAAAACCTGGAAAATTTGGCGCTGATGTTTCGCACTTAAATCTGCATAAGACATTTTGTATTCCTCATGGTGGGGGTGGACCAGGAGTTGGCCCAGTAATAGCACGTGCACATCTGGCACCATTTCTGCCGAATCATCCATCTGATCCACACGCAGGTCCAGTTACCGGACCAGGCGCTGTTTCAAGCGCTCCGTATGGATCTGCTTCGATCCTGCCAATTAGTTGGATGTACATCCGAATGATGGGTGGTGCGGGATTAACCAAAGCGACGCAAACCGCAATCTTGTCCGCTAATTACTTGGCTAAAAAATTAGATCCATTTTTTCCTATTCTCTATAAAGGCAAGAATAATTTGATCGCCCATGAGTGCATTATCGATATCAGAGAGATCACTAAAGATACTGGCGTAACAGTGGATGACATAGCCAAGCGATTAATGGATCATGGTTTCCATGCACCTACCGTTTCATTCCCAGTTGCCGGAACTATGATGATTGAACCAACTGAATCTGAGGATATGCGTGAGTTAGATAGATTTATTGCCGCTTTAGAATCAATTCATCAAGAAATAATCGATATTTCGCATGGCAAAATTACCATCGAGGATTCGCCACTTCGCCATGCACCTCACACCATAGGGGATCTTGTTCGAGATGACTGGGATCGTAAGTACGTCCGATCTAAAGCTGCATTTCCAAGGGGTCAACACCATGGAATCGGAGCCACAGGTAAGTATTTGCCGACAGTTGGAAGAATTGATGGAGTCCACGGTGATCGCAACCTAATCTGTAGCTGCTTGCCGATCGAGGAGTTGGCGATCAACTGATCACCGTTTTACTTTACATAATGTGGATTATCGGCGAAATATCAACCGGCGTAAACCCCGAAAGGTGACCATAAACCTTGCCTCCCAAACAATAGCTAGGCTCATTTTGGATAAACCATTCTCCCGTT